>CAZYJB010000133.1:0-4861 GCA_964647675.1 uncultured Verrucomicrobiota bacterium
GATCCCTCCTCGCGCCTAGCCATCCGGCCCTTTCTGCGAAAACAGGGCCTATCGGGGTATTCAGACAGGCTCTTATCCCGGCCGCACGCCACCACGGAGATTGCCCCACCCGGCAATGCCCGCATCATCCAGCCCGCATGCCGCGGAAGCCGACCGACGCCATCGAGGGATCACGCCTGTCCCACCGCATTCCTCTTCCGCGGATCGCGCTCATCCACGCTCTGGCCCTCGCGTGCCTCGACCTGCTCGCCGCGCTCGCGACCCACGCGGCCGCGCCGATCGCCCTCCAACTCCAATCCCTCCCGGAACATCAGCTCAGGCTCACCTGGGGTCCCGCTTCTCCCGGACGCACCTTCACGGTGCAAACCGCCTCCCGCATCGGCGGCGCCGATCCCGACTGGGCACCCCTGGCCGGCTCCACCACCTGGCCCACCACCGCCACCGAATGGACCGGTGCGCGTCCCACGACCGACGCCGCCTTTTTTCGCGTCCTCGTCGCGGAAACCGACGCCCGCGGAGCCGTCGTCTCCAACCTGCCCTTGCGCACCCTCGATCTCGCTGCGCTCAACACGCTGTGGCAGGCGCGCCTCGTCCCGGGCGCCCCGGATTACACAGTCTCGGCCTGGCGCCTGGTCTATCGCACGATCGATACGACGGGAGCTCTGTCCATCGCCTCGGCCCTGGTGGTTGTGCCGGACGGAATCTCGCGCGCCGTGCCACTCGTCTCCTACCAGCACGGCACCGTCACGCGCCGCGACGACGTGCCCTCGCGACTCAACGACGAAGCCGATCTGGGACTCATCCTCGCCTCCACCGGCTACCTGGTGATCCAGCCCGACTACCTCGGGCTCGGTGATTCACCCGGGTTCCACCCCTATCACCATGCCGATACCCACGCCTCGGCGGTGGTCGACGCCTTGCGCGCAGTGCGGTCGCTCCTCGGGAAACAGGGTCCCTACGCGGTGGAGTGGAACCAGCAGTTATTCCTCACCGGCTATTCGCAGGGCGGCCACGCCACGCTCGCCGCCCAGCGCGACCTCGAATTGAATCACGCCGCCGAATTCAGTCTCACCGCCTCCGCGCCCTGTGCCGGTGTCTACGACCTGTCGGGCACCATGGCGAATGACCTGTTGTCCACGCGCATCCCTCCCAACGCGTACTACTACGCCTACCTCCTGAACGGCTACCTGCGCCTCTACCCAGGACTCGGCGCTTCGCTGGCGGACCTGTTGCGCGAACCCTACGCCTCGACCGTGCCGCCCCTCTTCGACGGGACCCATACCAGCGGTGAACTCAACGCCGCGCTGCCTGGACTCCCCTCGCAGATGCTCCGGCCCGAGGTGCTCGAAGCCTTCCGCACCGAAGCCGATCACCCCATCCGCCGCGCGCTGCGCGCCAACGATCTGCATCAGGATTGGGCCCCACGGGTCCCCACCCGGCTTTACCAATGTCCCGGCGACCAGGACGTCCTGCCCACCAACGCCGAAGCGGCCGCCGCAGCCTTCCGCGCCGCCGGCGCCACCCAGGTTGAAGTGGTGAACCCGTGGCCCTTCGCCACTCTCGACCATCGTGAATGCGTGCCGTTCTCGCTGCTGAGCGTCAAATTCTGGTTCGACACGTTGAAGCGCTGACCCGGGGCGATTGCCCAAGCGGGAGGCGAAGACGGGCGGGACCAGCGAACTGGATCAACGCGATGACCAGGATCCGCGGTATCGGAGCATCCGGAGTAGGCTGGGGCTCCTTACATCCCGTCGATTCTGTTGATCCTGTCCACTCCCTGCTCGGCTGATCGGGGACTTCGTCAACGGCCCTGGCAGCGACGCCACACCCTGGTCACTGCTTCGTCCTCCTGTACCCGCGGCGCCACCGGGACGTGGCGCCTCCACCTTTCCCTTCACTTGTTCCGGTCGAGCCAGTGATACCACTCGACATACCGCAGGAGTCCCTCGGGGGCCTGGCCGAGGTCCTCGTGACTTCGTGTACTAAAAAAGAGCCGCCCAATCCCGCTTGCAGTCTCTTCGACCGCAGTTCTTCCTGTTCACCACGAAGAAGCGAAGAACACGAAGGGCAGTAGGCGTGGCTGCGACTTTCGACCGTTCTCTTTAATGCTCAGTATGACCTGCCCCAACCCGTTCTTCCCATCTCAACCTCCCTCCCCTGCGCACGTAACTCAGTCGGCGCGCACGATTTGCAGGAAACCATGTCCAATTCGATCCAGGAGAATCTGGCCAATGTAGCGCTCCGATGCTGGCCAGACAAAGGTCTCCAGGATCCTCCAGGACGCCGGGTCTGTGGCCGAGCCATCCCACGTGTAGACCAGACTGCTCGTGAACAGAAGGTGATATCGTCGTCCTGGGCTGCCTCCCTTCGTCACAAATCGGAAGTAATCCCCTTCAACTTTGAACCCCGTAATGGCGACCCGCTCCAAGGCAATCCAAGCCCTTTCCGCGGACTCAATGCCATCCGAGACCCGGATCACGATGGCGTTCGTGATCGAGGCCTGCTCGAAGGTGGGAGTCCAGGTGAGCCTACAATCGCTCAAGAGAACACCAGCAGGCGCTCCCTCACCAAGCGAGCATCGCAGGATGTTCGGAGGGCAATCCGGGTCGAACAGGAACAGTTTGAAGTCGATGTCGATCGGGAAGGTCGCGGCGATCGAGATGATCGAATCCCCCAGCCACGTGGGAGCGACGTTCGACTCCAGCACATCCACCACGTTGGTCACCGACTGCAATACAACGCATTCGTTCCGGGGATCGACCGCGGCCACCACAACGGCATGCTGCATGGGCCCGTCGCATTCCTGAGGCACCCAGGTGACGAGACCAAGATCGGATTCAAATCTCGCTCCCGCCGGACTCTGCGCAAGCAGGCGCAAGGACACGTCAGGACAGATCGGACTCACCCTGAAGGATAGCGGTTTCCCAATATTAACCTCCGTGACCTGATATGTCGTGCCCGGATCAAGAAGTTGGGCAGTCACCCGCACGTGATCCACATACCAACCCGGCCCGACTGTGGCGCTGGCGTTCGCCGAGACCGCGAAGGCCACCCGAATATACTTCCCTGCGAAGGCCTCCAGATCGACGGATTCGGAGGGATTCCATTCACCTCCGCCAGCACCGAGGAACGGACCAGCCACCTGACTCGATACGCCTGTGGACTCGTCATAAATCTCCACGCTGGCAAAATCCCCGGCCCCGAGATTGTGCCAGTGTGCGAACCGGAGTCTCGCCTGGCTCCCCTCACAAGGCACTAGGAAAGGCGGACTGATCAGTCTCGATCGGATGCCGGCATCGTAGTTCGACCGTAGTCCTGTTCCCGCGCACGCGGAACCCAGGAAGGCGCGGGCCGGGCCGATGTCGCGCGGCGCACCGACCTGCCAGGTTCCACCCTCCACCGTCCAGTGGCCCAGATCGTCTTCGAATCCCTCCGGCCGGTTCACCAGCGTAAAACACGGACAGCCGGTCCTTACGGACACTTCATCCAGATACCACCCCAACGCCGTGACGGTTCCGGTCACAGCCCTGAGTCGAAAGCTGATCTGAACCTTTTGACCCGCGTACTCACCGAGCGGAAGATTCGACCGGGTCCACCGGGTATTCCAACCCGATTTCACAGGGCCGAGTGGCGTCCATGCACCATCCTCCCCACGCCTCACCTCGACAGTGGCCGAATGACCTGGGGCCAACTGGTGCCAGCTCCTGAAAAGGAGTTCGGGGCATTCCTCCCTTCCAGGCACGACGAACGGAGGACTGATCAGGCGGGATTCGCTCCCAGGTTCGTAGGGACCGTCCAGGACCGTGCCAACACACAGCCCGGAGTACCTCCCTGGCGAAGCCGGTGGGAGACCTGCCTGCCAAAGACCTCCCTCCACCACCCAGTCTCCCAGTCCGTCCTCGAAGCCATCGGGCTTCCCGGTCGGATCCCAATCTGGTGAGCCAGTCGTCACCCATTCGAGGCTGTCGATGTACCAACCGGCCCCGACGATGTCGCCGGAATTGGAGCGCATCCGGAACGCCAACTCGACCTCCCTGCCGCCAAAGCCTCTTAAGTCGATGGTCGATCGACTCCAGAGTCGGTTCAGGCGCGTGAAGGTGTTACGCAGCGGAACCCACTCACCGGATCCAGCCTCGCGGATTTCCACGCTGCCGATATCGCCGAGTCCAATCTCGTGCCACGACCAGAAGTGAATCCTCGGGTGTCGTTCGGCGGGCTCGACGCGAAACCGCGGGCTGATCAGACGCGAATCCAGGTCGGGATCATAGGAACCTGCGAGGACGGTTCCTGCACACGCAGAACCGGCATGGGCCCGGGTTGGCCCCGGCCCGGTGCGGGAGGGCACCCCGATCTGCCAGTTCCCACCCTCGACCCGCCAATCGGCCATGCCCTTCTCGAAATGCTCCGGCTGGTCGAGCACGGGCGGGCCAAGCGCAATTCGCAGATCATCCAGATACCAGCCAAGGGCACTTTGGCTGTTGCTGTTCGCGCGGGCTCTGAACGCCACCTCCACCGAATCACCGGCGTACTCCTTCAGGTCGATCGTCGCACGGGTCCAAGACCTGTTGTATCTGTAGTAGTTTGTGCTCACGGGTTTCCAATCACCGCCATGGCTCCGGATCTCGACCGCACCGGTCCCCAAGGTGCCGAAGTTGAACCAATGCCAGAAGTGGAGTCTTGGATTCAGCGATGCCTCTGGAACTTTGAATTCCGGAGTGATGAGGCGCGAATCGGTTGGCGCATTGTAGGGACCGGACAGGATCGTCGCCGCACACCCGCCAAGAGAAAAGGGCGCTGGTGGGCCACCGCTGCCGGATGGAACGCCGAATTCCCAACTGCCGTTCTCGACAGTCCAGTCTCC
>CAZYJB010000133.1:4871-8312 GCA_964647675.1 uncultured Verrucomicrobiota bacterium
GTCGCCACCGCGTACAGCAGCGGCTCGACGTCGACCAGATCGAACTCCGACTCGCCTTGGACGCACTCGATGTCGTCGACGTACCAACCGGTGGCCACCAAGGCATCGTTGTTCGACCGGAACCGGAATGCGACGCTCACTCGCAAACCCGAATACTTGCGTAGGTCCAGCACCGGCCGTGTCCAGGCGGTGCTGCTGTTAGTGTACAGCATGCTCAGCGGTTCCGAGCTTCCGTCCGACAACACGATCTCGACCTGCCCGGTGTCGCCGGCAGGGACATCCATCCAATGCCAGAATCTCAACCGTGGGTATTCCGAAGCTGCAGGCACGACGAAGGTCAAATCCCGGATCAACCGGGAATCACGGCTTCTCGTGTAAGTCCCCGACAGGCTGGTTCCGGCGCAGTTGATGCCGAGGTGCGAACCGCGCGGCCCTACGGTTGGCTTGCCAAAGAACCAGCCTCCACCTTGGATCGTCCATCGATCGAGAGTGTCGGGAATGGACTCGAAATCCTCCCGCCACAGCACCGTGGTCGCCGCGTGCACCGGGGTACCGACTGAAAGGAGCACCAGCAGACACGCCCAGGCGCCTGGAAGGTTCAGAAAGGCCATCGTCATTAGACGGCGAACAATCGGGCGTTGTCGCACATCGATTTGCCTCGCGTGGGCTGTGTGCATGGACTTTGGGGAGCTTGACCAAGGCTAGATTGGATTCTGGAGGCGAACAATCATTGGTGTCCCGTCAGGTGTCACTCCTCGAAAGTCTGGATCAGACGATAGAAGCGTGGGGCGGAATTCCCGGAAACCCGGAGTGGAAGGATCAACAGTTCCTCGAGCGGTGGTATCTCCATCATCGGTTCCCAGTGAATCAGATCGACGGATTCCTCGAGTTGAACCCAGACCGGACAGTCACCTCGGACAGCGAGATGCTCCTGGGCCACTTCCAACGTAGGAAAGACGCAGTCACCGATGATCGAGACCCCCCTGACCTCGACAGACTCGCCGCGGAAGTTGGCACCCAGGCGATAGCGGTTCTCGTACCTACCGGCGGCTTCGGCCTCCACCCAGGCCCTGAGGAAGACAGGCTCGGCCCCGGGTATAGTGCCGATTCCGAAGGTGACGGATCGTGTATCCCACCGAATGTCCGCTGGGATCGGCGCTCCGGTAGCAGACAGGACCTCGGCATGCGAAATCCTGAGTCCGGGGGAGACCTCCTGGACGACGATTACATTCCCCGCGTTACAGGCTCCGTTGTTCGACAGCTTCGCCTCCAGCGGGAAGCGGCTGTCGCGGAATCCGGTCGCATCGAAATCGGCGTCCAGGGTAATCGAGAAGTTGTCGCACTCTCCTCCCATCAGCCACCGGACGCCATTTCTCAGGAGGATTCTGCGCGACGTGAGACTCCCTTCATCCCACGGCTTGTCGCGTTCGCAATCCGTGATCCTGAAGCTCTGGACAAGGCGCCTTCCTTGGAACGGATTCTCATAGGCACCGAAGGGTGGGATGCGAACCAAGACGGGCACATCGCCGAGTAGCAAGCGGGCCTCTCCCGCGCCGACCCGGACTCCCGGCTTGATCGTGCCGGGATAGGAAAAGGCCTCCACCAGTCCCCACCGGCCCGAGAGCAACTCATACTGCCGCGCCACGGGTTCAACCCTCGTCACGATTCCCGGGCCGATCACTCGGGGGTTGCCGACAACTCCGGCCAGCTCGGTCCACCTCTGCAACGCCCGGGGTGACAGACTGGCACCGATATCCGCCAGACGGTCGCCCACGATGTAGATCCCCACCCCGCGTTTCCATGCTCCCCACAGCGCGTCGATCTCCGCGTCCCACGAACGACCCCGATCATCGGGTCCGCGGGGCGCCTGCCAGACCACCACGCGGAATCCCGCGAGGAGATCCTCGGTCATCCGACCCGCCTCCAGCGTGCGCACCACCGGTTGCAACCACCGGAACTCCTCGAGGTCGAGAATCTCATACGGTTCCTCGCTTGGATTCCGCACCGGATCCAAATAGGTAAGTGTCTGATCGGGATCACAATCACCATCCCGTTGGATGACAAGAATGTGACCGCCAAACACTCGGACATGCAGATCGGTCGAGAATCCGTCCAGACCCTGCGGATCCACGGCCCGCGCGCGGAAGACATACTCGCCTTCCTCGCAGAACCCCGTGAGAGGGAATTGGAACGGTGCAGTACGCAACTCGCCGAGCCATTCGGCGCCGCCTCCGGGAAGGACGCGGAAGAACTCCACCCGATCGACCGTGCCGTCGGGATCGGTCGCGTGAGCGACCAGGTCGAACCCACGGCAGAGCGGGAACACGGCGCCATCGTCGGGTGCGAGCCATGCCACGGTCGGGCGCCGATTGCTCGATGCGCCATCGTCGTCAAGGATTGTGGCGCGCGCCTCGCGCGGCGCGTCGCCCAGATTCTCCATGGCGACAACGGAGAGGCGAAAGGCCTCGTCGGGCTCCTTCACAAGATCACCGCGCACGGACACAGCCACCTCGAAGCGCGTCTGCTCCTGGTCTGCCTCGAGACTCACACTTCCAGCGGCCTCATCGTAGTCGGCACCGGCCGTTGCGCTGATGGAGTTGTCCGGATCGTCGACGGTCTGGTACGTCCACCTGAGTGGCTTTCCGCTCGGTGCGGAAAGGAGGAACTGAAACGCCGCGGGAGTAGTTCCGCTGTCTCCCTCCCGAATTCCCGGGGGAGCCCACACACTCAACGTGGGCGCGTCATCGTCATCCAGGATCGTGGCGGTGTACCGGACCAGCGGGGGCTTTGCATTGGTGCCCACCACGGTGGCGTCGATGATGAACGTCTCATCGAACTCATCACGCGAATCCGCAACGACAGACACCTCGTATTCCCGGGTCGTCTCGCGGGGACGGAACAGCAGGCTGGTGGTGAGAGGAGTGAGATCCGCCTTGGGATCCGCGGTTTTCGCGGTGCCCGCGAACGTCCCCACCGACACCGTGATGGCCTCCGAGCTCGGGTTCGATAGCAGGACACGGAAGAGGGCCCTCGTCTGGCCGGAGCTGCCCTCAGGGATGGGCGCCCCGACAACGGAAATGCGGGGAATGGGATCATCGTCGAGAATCCGACCTTTCACCGACGCAACGGTGTTGGTGACGGTCAGGTTCTGGGGATTCTCGAACCATACCGTGATGTCCTCGCGAGGCTCCCAGACATGGTCACCGATCACGGGCACCAGGAAGTTGGTCCGGGTGACGCCAGGAGGGAAGATCACGACGTTGGTGGAGGGTACGAAGTCCTCGCCTGGCAGCGCCGATCCGGGAAAGGTGCGGTAGGCGATGGAAGCCGTCGATCCCGGCATCCCGCCTGTGCGAACCAGTTCGAGCTCGAACACCAGATTCGTCCCGGTGTCACTTTCGACGACCTCCGCGTCGTGCAGAATGAGCTCCGCGGGAAGCC
>CAZYJB010000134.1:0-8292 GCA_964647675.1 uncultured Verrucomicrobiota bacterium
GCCGCCCGTGAGCGTGTCGGCGCCGAGGCCGCCGACCAGCGTATCGGCCCCGGCCAGGATCCGCTGGCGGGCACGCTGGAAGAAGCAGATGGCGTTGCCCTTCGCGAACTCGCTGCCATGGCCGCAGCGCTTGGGTGAACACAAACCGCGCTCGGAACAGACCTGAGCCCAGACCTTCGGATCGGGTTCCACTTCGAAATCCGACAACGTGCCGTCCTGCGTCTCGCGCGACCATTCGTAGATGCGCCGCAACTCGGCCACCTCCGGAGAGGTGAACAGGCTGTCGGCCTGTTGCATCGCCTTGTGCAGTCGGCGAAGGCACAGGTAGTTCCCGCGCCCTTTGAGCATTTGGAACTCGAAGCGCACGGGCAGGAGCTTCGCGAGCATGGGAAGGTCCTTCTCCATCAATTGCTCCTGCAGATTGATGGTGTGCGTGGAGATCACCGCCTTCTTCTGGCGGCTCACCGCAAAAAGAATCGCCGGGACGAGGTAGGCGAGGCTCTTCCCGACGCCGGTGCCCGCCTCCACCACCAGGTGCTCCCCCTGCTCCAGGGCGCGCGCCACCGCCGCCGCCATGGCCTGTTGCTGGGGGCGATACTCGAAGTTCCGCGCGTGCGACAGCGGTCCGGCATCGGAAAAGAACGCCGCCACCTGCGCCTCGAGGGTGGACTCGGGCGGGGCGGAGGCGTGTTCGGCGAGGCTGATCATGACGCTTGGCCGCGCCAAGGGTGTCGCGCGCGCCGGGCATTGCAAGACAGCGGCCGGATTCGCGACCAGTCGGGCGACGGGTCAGACCCCGCCCACCCGGTGAAATGGATTTCAAGTGTCGCCTCGGCAATTGACACCCGTCGCCCACGCCCCCTAGCCTGCGGCAACTCAATTACAGGACGCCGTCGCATGCTACGCATCTTTCTCATCCTGTCCCTGGCCGTTTCCCTGGCCGGGCTCGGCCTTTCGTTCGTTCTCCGAGGCAAGGTTCAGGGCCTGACCATCGAGCGGGACACCTTCCGAACCGAGAAGGAAACCGCCCAGGCCAACGAGGCGCAGGCCAAGACGGCCGAACGCAAGGCGAAGGACGCCGAGAAGGCCGCCAAGGACGAACTGGACTCCACCAAACAGGAGCTCGCCACGACCACCACCCAACTCGGCGAGTCCAACGCCAAGCTGACCCGCACTGCGACCGAGCTCGAGGAGACCAAGGTGGCGCGCGACACGGCGCAGCGCTCGCTGGCGCGCTGGCTGGCGCTCGGCATCGACGTCGATTCCATCGCCAACCTCAAGACCGAGGCCGCCCGCCTGAAGACCGAGCGCGACGGCTTTGCCGAGGAAAAGAAGGTGATGACCCGCGAGATCAATCGCCTGACCGACGAACTCGCGGTCTATCGCGGCGATCTCACCGAGGTCCAAATGGCTGATATCCGCGCCCGGGTCACCGCCGTCGATGGCAACTACCAGTTCGTGATGCTCGACGTGGGTTCCGAGGCCGGCCTCAAGCAGAACGGCAAGATGATCATCACCCGCGGCGATAGCCTGGTCGCCAAGGTTCAGCTCGTGCGGGTCGAGGCCCGCAGTGCGGTCGCCAACCTCCTTCCCGACTGGTCCGCCGCCGGTGTCCAGACGGGCGACGTCGCGATGACCAGCTATGAAGCGCTCGCCAAGTAGCTGCCTTCGTCCCCCGTCCCGATCGCCCCGCACGCTCCGCAGGGCGTGCCTCGTGGCCGCGACGCTCCTGACGCTCCCTTGGATCCAGGGCTGCGCCACCAACGAGGAGAACCTTTCCGAACGGCCCTGGAACACACCGCGCAGCTGGGAAACCGGACTGCCGTCCAGCATGACCGAGGAGCGCCGCTGAGTTTTCCTTCCGTCCCGGTAGACTCCGAACCCACCAGCCCTCGCCTCCGGCGAGGGCTTTGTTTTTCCTCGGGCCCGCGCACCGCTACCCTCCCGTCGTGAGCCTCCGCCTCGCGCTGCTGACGCATGAGCCTTTCTTTCCGCCTTCGGGAGGAGGGTCCGCCGCCGCCATCTACCTCGTGCAGGAATGGGTGCGCCGCGGCCACGTCGTCGAGGTCTTCGGCCCCGGTCTGCCCGACCCCGCACGTGTGGAGGCGCAGTTCGGCATCCGCCTTCGCCCGTTCACGCGCTGGGCCATGGGCCGCACCACTCCGCTCCGCAACGTAAAATACCTCGCCTATCCGGCCGCCCTGGCACGACTGGTGGAGACCACGATCCAGGCCGGAGCGCGATACGATGTGCTCGTCGCCCAGCATTCCATTTCCGCCGTGGCTGCGGGTCTCCTGCGGCGACGCCTCGGAGTACGCGTGGTCTTCAACCTGCTCGACTGCCTCACCGGGTTCATGGAGACGTGGCCCTCCTATCTCATGCCCCGCCCCGTCGCCCGCGCTCTGGTGCGCTACGAGCTGGGACTGCCCCGCCGCTATCAGGCCGACGCGGTGCTCACGGTCTCCGACGAACTCCGCCAGCGCATCATCGCGCGAGGCTATCCCGGCGAACGTGCCCTGGCGGCCTACTACGGCTTCGACGCCAAGCTCTTCGCACCGCGCGCGCAGCCGCCGACCACCGATGGCGACCTCGTGCTCATGCACGGATCCTTCGATCATCATCACCTCGGGCCCATCGCCCTGCGGGCGGTGACCGAGGTGGCCGCCCGTCGCCCAACGACACGATTCCGTTTTGTGGGACCCGAGACACCGGCCCTGCGGACCTTCACGCTCTCCGCACGGCGGATCCATCCCGCCATCCGGATCGAAAGTCCGGGCTTCGTTCCCTACGCCGAGATCCCCGCCCGCCTCGCGGATGCGACTGTCGGCATCACCCCCTATCAGCCGTCCACGGGGACCCATTGCGCCTTCGTGGCCAAGACGGTGGAGTACCTGGGGATGGGCCTGCCCGTGGTGAGCACGCCACTGCGTAGCGCCCGTCACTACTACGCCGGGCTCGCGGGGATCACCTTCTCGGATGACGCCGGGACTGATTTCGCGCAGCGGATCATGGACTGGCTGGAACTCCCGATCGAGGAACGCGCGGCCAGGGTTGCCCCGGCCCAGCAGAAGGTCCGACGCGAACTCGACTGGGGCCCGCTTTGCGCCCGCGCAACGGACTTTATCGAAACGACGACAACGTCGTGAAAACCAGCAGGGCACAACTTATCCACGCTGCGCGCTTCTGGGGACCGAACCGGTCGGTTCCTTTCAAGTTTGTTCGGCCTCCCTCCTGGAGGACCGCTTCCGCTCCAGCCCGGTGGACAGCAGTCCGATGAGTCTGGTGGCCGTTGTGTGAGGACCGGTGGACGCCTTGTCCCTTCCGATTCCCGCAGGCCATCCGATTCGTCCATGAAGGCCCCGTCGCGCACCTTACTCGGGAACCGCGCGCGTCGCGGACCGGTCTACGCGAGCCAGGGGCGTCCGATCGACGGGCGACCCTGGGCTTTTCTATTCGTTGATCCGACGCGGCATTCTCAGTCCCCTCGGTACACGCAACGCGCGGTGCAGGTCTCCGCCACCACGACTTCG
Source organism: uncultured Verrucomicrobiota bacterium (assembly GCA_964647675.1). GTDB lineage: Bacteria > Verrucomicrobiota > Verrucomicrobiia > Limisphaerales > CAIMTB01 > CAIMTB01. The sequence goes on from CAZYJB010000134.1 coordinate 3,531, forward strand.
CTCAGCAGCGGCAGCCCGGGCTTCAACTCCCGCCAAATCCAGGCCGCGAGGTTCTCGCTGGTGGGATTATCCAAACCGGGCACGTCGTTCAGGTAGCGGTGATCCAATCGCTCCCACAACGGCTGGAAGGCGGCCTTGATATCCGCGTAGTCCATCACCCAGCCCAGACGCGGATCGCACTTTCCTGCCACCACGATCTCGGCCACGAAGCTGTGCCCATGCAGCCGCCGACACTTGTGACCTTCGGGCAGGTGGGGCAGCAGGTGCGCGGCCTCGAATTGAAACGTTCTTCTCAGCTCCATCTTCATCCGGATTCCTTCCTTCATGCCTCCCAGGGCAATTCCTGCTGCGACCAGGTCACCAGATCACCCAGCACGGGACGGCCGTCGTGCCGCCAGGTCAACGGCGGCTGCTGCATGCGCCCAAGGGGACAGATCCGCGTGATGCCCCACTCCGCGAACGCCTGCGCCAGTTCCTGGACGCGCAAACCCGTGGCCGCCAGTCCCACCGTGGACCATCGTCCACGCTGCGCCTCGGCATGCCGCAGACAGTCCTCGACCGTTGCCACCGGCTTCACCAGCACGAACCGATTTCCGCAAGTGAGCTGGAACTGGGGATCCGCTTCATGCACGACGCTCCAAGCCGTCGAATCACGACTGAACCAGCACTGCGTATCGGGGTCCGCCACCGCGCGCACCCGATAGTACTCGCGTCGCCGAAAGACGGCCTCTGCGGCTCCCGCGCGCCCGCGTCCGCAGGGCAGGCGCGACTCCAGCGTTTCCAGGGCTTCGGCCAGGCGTTTCGCGAACGCTTCCGGCGGCAGCATGCCGCCCTGCTCGACGAAGATCACCTGCGGCGAGAGGCAGCCCGATTGATCCCACATGGCCACATCGAGCGCGGCCGCCTCGAGCACGCGCCCTTCCTCGTCGGGCCCCAGCATCTCCCGCGCGACGTAGCCCGCGCTGACGCGATGTCCGTGCGTCACCATCCGCACGCGCGGGGGCACGGCGGCGCGCAACGCCTCCATCGTCCCGTCGGAACCCGACGCCACCACACACTCCGCCGCGCCGAATAACGCCGCCTCCAGATCGTGGGACCCGCCCTTCCACTCGGCGACCTCGAGGCACGAGGCGAACTTGGGCTCGATCTCCCGCAGGGAATGCGCGAACAGCCGCGCGAGGTAGGAGGTCCCCGAGGCGCACTTCACAAACTGGGCCGACTTGACCAGCAACCCGTGCAGCAGGGCCGTGAACACCGGCGTCGGCAGCACTCCCGCGGTCACGTGCACGAGCAATTCGGGGCCGCGCACGCGCGATGCGGTTCCGCCCATGCTCTCGGAATCGTTGGCCACCAGGCGATCCGCACGCTGGGGATGGGCGAACTCCTGCAGCAGGAGCGCATTGAGGTGACGCGAGGTCCATTGTTTGAAATACGCGTCGAGACCTGCGTCCAGCATCTCGCGCGAGAACCCAGTCCGCGCCGGTCCGTCGTCCAAGGCCATCTGGCGCCAGGGCGAACCCGTTCCCTGCCACGAGCGCGCGACTTCGAGCAACACCTGCACGATCGCCTCAGTCGACTTCGGAGCCAGGAACCGCTCGCGGTTCCGCCGCAGCGTCAGACACGCCTCGGTGACCAGCTCCGGCCGCACCACCGCCTCGGGCGGCAGGTCGGCGAGGAAATAGTTCGGAAGGACCACGCGCGTCATGCTGGAGCCGGAGTTTCGTGCCACGCAATACCGGTGGTCTTGCACCCACGACCGCCAGTTCAGGCGGCCATCAGGGAACATCCGCGCGGCTCGGCCGCCCGCGCGCGACCCACCAGCCGGAATCCCGAGCCGGTGTCTTCCGCGAGGTCTTCGGTCTGGACCACCGCGGCGGAAAATACATTCGCCAGGTCCCAGATGCGCAGCAGCCCGGTCGCCCCCGGGACGGCCCTTCGACCTGTCTCGGGCGCAATCACCTGAACCCGCACCCAATCGGGAAATCGGAACTCCGCCGTCTCTTGCCCGCCACCTCCGCCTCCGTCGTAGGCCTGGGAGCTCAACTCGCTCATGCCATACTCGCGAATGATCGCCTCCGGACCGATCCCGCAAGTGTCCGCGATGAGCTGGTGCAGCTCGCCGATCGAGAGTTCCCGGGAACGGCCCTTGTATCCACCGGTTTCCATGACCCGCGACCCGGCCGGCAGACGCAGGCGCCGGCCGCCGGCCCGCAGACCGTCGCACAGGTGCACGAACCCGAACGCCGTGCCGAGTACCAGCGCCGGCCCAGGAGTCTCCGGCGATAACCGTCCGACGACATCCTCGACCGACAGTTCCCAGACGCCGCCGTCGCCGAGGCGTCCCGCAAACCCGGACGCCGCATCACCCCAGCGGGCGATAACCGTGCCCATCATGTGGGCCAGCGAGGAGTGCTGCACCTGGGACGGAGGCGGAGTGAGCGACACCATTCTCCCGCGGCGGAGATCGCGATCCGGACCCAGCATCCGCGCGGAGAAGCCTGCCAGCAGCGACGATTCGTACAGCGCCAGGGATTCGGCGTGGTGCCAGTGCCGGCTGAGTTTTTGTCCGGTGGTGCCGCTGGAGTGGAACACCGTGGTCCGTCGTTTCTCCGCGATGCAGGTCAGCTCCAGTTCCTTGAAGGCCACCGCGGGGACGGCCGGGATGTCCTGCCAGGTGCGAACGGTTGAGGGCGTCGCACCCGAGGATTCGCACCATGCGCGATAGGCGGGGTTGCCGGCGAACTGGAGGGCGAACAACTCGAGCGCCAACGCATCGAAGCGCGACGCGCGGAATCCGGCCGCAATGTCGGCGCGCAGCGCCGCGGCGAACCGGGACAGGGAATCAGAGAGATCGGACATGCGGTTTTGCCTGATGACAAAGCCGCCGGCTGGTTTTCCGCGACAGCCGGCGGCCGGGTGAGACGTGGGGCGGTGCGAATGCTCAGGTCGCGCCGGCTTCGGCGGGCAGGGCGCCACTGGCGGACGCCTGCTGGCGGAAGACAAGCTTGTCGCCTTCAACCGTGACCTCCACGGGATCGCCGTCGTGCAGCGTGCCCTTGAGGATTTCCTCCGCGAGCGGGTCTTCGAGATGGCGTTCGACCGCGCGACGCATCGGTCGCGCGCCGTACTGCGGGTCGTAGCCCTTCTCCACCAGGAAATCCTTGGCCTTGGAGTCGAGGACGAGCCTGAGGTTCTTCTTCCGCAACCGATCGACGACCTTCTCGATCTCCAGATCGAGGATCTGGACCAGATCCTCCTTGGACAGCGAGCGGAAGACGATCACATCGTCCAGGCGGTTGAGGAACTCGGGCTTGAAGAAGCGCTTCGACTCCTCGAGCAGCTTCTCGCGCATCTTGTCGTACTTCGCGCCCGCGTCATCGTTCGCCGCGCCGAAGCCCATCACACTCGACTTCTTGATCGTCTCGGCGCCCACGTTGGAGGTGAGCAGGATGATCGTATTGCGGAAGTCGACCTGGCGGCCCTGCGAGTCGGTCAGTTTGCCCTCCTCGAGAATCTGCAGGAGCATGTTGGCGACGTCGGGGTGCGCCTTCTCGAGTTCGTCGAACAGCACCACGCAGTAGGGCTTGCGGCGCACGGCCTCGGAAAGCTGGCCGCCCTCTTCATACCCGACATAGCCCGGCGGCGAACCCACCAGCCGCGAGACGCTGAACTTCTCCATGTATTCCGACATGTCGAGCTGCACGAGCGCCTTCGGGTCGCCAAACATGTGCTCCGCGAGGGCCTTGGCGAGCAGCGTCTTCCCAACGCCGGTCGGGCCGAGCAGCATGAAGGTGCCGATCGGACGCTTCGGGTCCTTGAGATCGGCTCGCGAACGCCGCAGCGCGCGGCTGAGCGCAGAGACCGCCTCGCCCTGGCCGATGACGGCGCGGGAGACCACCTGCTCCATGTCGAGGAGCTTCTGCGCCTCGGTCTGCTCCATGCGGCGCAACGGAATGCCGGTCCACTTGGAGACCACCAGAACCACGTCATCCTCGTCCACCTTGACGCGCTTTTCCTCGCGGTTGTTCTTCCACGCGCTCAGGACCGACTCGAGCTTCTCCTTCGCGTTCTTCTCCTTGTCGCGCATCGAAGCCGCGCCCTCGAAGTCCTGCTCCTTGATGGCCTTCTCCTTGCGGACCTTGATGTTCTCGATGTCGGCCTCGAGGTCCTTCACCTCGGGCGGCCGCGTCATCGCGCCGATGCGCGCTCGCGCGCCCGCCTCGTCCATCACGTCGATCGCCTTGTCGGGCAGGAACCGGCCGGTGATGTAACGGTCGGAGAGCTTCACCGCAGATTCAACCGCGAGATCGGTGATCTCCGCCTTGTGGTGATCCTCGTACTTCGGGCGCAGGCCCTTCAGGATCTGGATGGCCTCGTCGACCGTGGGCGCCTCGACCTTGACGGTCTGGAACCGCCGCTCGAGCGCGGCGTCCTTCTCGATGTACTTGCGGTACTCGTTGAGGGTCGTCGCTCCCACACACTGCATCTCCCCGCGACTGAGCGCCGGCTTGATGATGTTGGAGGCATCCATCGTGCCCTCGGCCGAACCGGCGCCGACAATGGTGTGCAGCTCGTCGATGAAGAGGATGACATTCTTCGCGCGGCGGATCTCGTCCATCACCGCCTTGATGCGCTCCTCAAACTGCCCGCGGTACTTGGTGCCGGCCACCATGAGCGCCATGTCGAGCGTGATGACGCGCTTCTCGCGAAGGATCTCCGGCACGTTGCCGCGCGAGATCTCCTGGGCCAGGCCCTCGACGAT
>CAZYJB010000135.1:0-8265 GCA_964647675.1 uncultured Verrucomicrobiota bacterium
GGTGGCGCGGCAGTTCGTGGACCTGGGCTTCGAGCTCATCTCCACCGGCGGCACCGCGACGGTCCTGGAGGCGGCCGGGCTGAAGGTGCAGCGCATTCCGAAGCTGAACGAGGGCCGGCCCAACGCCATCGACTTCCTCAAGAACAAGGAGGTTCATTTCGTCATCAACACGCCGAGCGGCGCGACGCCGCGGGCGGACGAGGTGCGCATCCGCAGCACCGCGGTGATGACGGGCACGCCGATCATGACCACGTTGTCGGGCGCGCGGGCGGCCGCCTTGGGCATCGCGGCCCTGCGCCGGCAGGGCTATCAGGTGCGCACGATCCAGGAGTATCACTGACCTCGGAAAACGAACGAGGCGCCGTCCCGGTGGGAGGCGCCTCGTATCACGGGTCGATGGTCGATGGTCCGTGCGGTAGGATCTGGCGGAGTGTTGGGTCGCTGGGAGGCCCGGGCTTTCGCCGGGGACTCGTCAGACGGCCTGATCGCCGCGTTCGTCGGTCCGGATGCGGATGGCTTCTTCCACGTTTGAGACGAAGATCTTTCCGTCGCCGATCTTGCCGGTTTTGGCGGCCTTGATGATGGCCTGCACGGCCGTGGCGGCCTGGGTATCGGCCACCACGAGCTCCAGTTTGATCTTGGGCAGGAAATCCACGGTGTACTCGCTGCCGCGGTAAATCTCGGTATGGCCCTTCTGGCGGCCGAAGCCCTTCACCTCGCTGACGGTCATGCCCTGAATGCCCTCAGCGGCGAGGCTGTCCTTCACGTCGTTCAGTTTGAAGGGTTTGATGATGGCTTCGATCTTCTTCATGCGGGGGTTCCTGAACACCGACGTCGGACTGCATGCGCACGCTAGCGGCCGGCAGGGTGGGGAAGCAAGCCAAGGGTCGATCAGAGGAGGTCCAGGCTGTAGTCCACCGGGTGATCGTTGCCGAATTCCCCCACGATGATGGTGTAGGTTTCGTCGGTGGCCGCGATGAGATTCATGCGGGTAACATAGCTGCCGGGGCTCGGGCCGACGGGAACGCCCTTCGAATCGTACACGCGCAGGTAAGGCAGCCCGGCGCCGGCCGTCTTGGTCACCTGGAGGTTGAGGGTGCCGCCTTCGCCCACGTCGACGCTGAACACGTCGAGATCTCCTTGCGGCAGGGACCCGATCGCGCTGGTGCCGAGCGACACGAGCGACCCCTCGTCCGCTGGCGGTGGAACCCGGCTTTGGACGGTGGGCACACGCGCCACGGTGAGGCGGTAGTCCACCGGGTGATCATTGCCCCATTCGGCCACTACGACGTGATAGGTCCCGGCGAGGTCAGTGGTGAACTCCACCTGGGTGATGAACCGGCCGTCCGCCGAACTGCGGTGCCGGCCATCGGGTCCGAACACGCGCAGATAGGGCAACCCCCCTCCCGCGCGCCAGCCGACCGAGACGATCAGGCGCTCGTTGGGCAGGGCCTCCACGCTGAAGGCGTCGATGTCCCCGATGGGGAGGGAACCGGTGACGGAGACGTTGCTCGTCAGCACGCCACCGTCGTCGCCGGGAGCGGGAGTGCCCTGGGGGCCCGGGGATCTCAGGGCGGACAGCCGGTAGTCCACCGCATGATCATTGCCCCATTCCCCCACCACCACGACGTGGCTGCCGGCCACGTCGGTGATGAAATCGATCTGGGTATCGAATCGACCTTCGACTGCGCCCATCAGCCGGCCATCGGGGGCGAAGACGCGCAGGTGGGCGAGGCCGGTACCCGCGGTCTTGCCCACCGAAACGACGAGCCGGTCGCCGACCGCGGCCCCGATGGTGAAGGCATCCACGTCTCCCACGGGTAGCCGGCCGGTGACTTCAACATTGCTGACCAGGGCCGCGCCTTCGTCGCCATCCGCCGGGCTGCCCTGCGAACCCTGGGCGCGGATGGCGGACAGGCGATAGTCGGCGGCATGGTCGTTGCCCCATTCGCTGATCACGATCACGTGTGGCCCTTCCACCGCGGCAAGGAAATCAACCTGGTCAGCGAACCGGCCCTCGACCGCGCCCATGATGCGGCCATCGGGGCCGAAGACGCGCAGGTGGGGAAGGCCAGTCCCAGCGGTTTTGCCGACCGAGATGACGAGCCGGTCGCCGACGGCGGCCTCGATCGTGAAGGCGTCCACGTCGCCCACGGGCAGCGAGCCACCGGTCGCGACGTTGCTGGTCAGTGCGCTGCCGTCGTCGCCGGTGGCAGGGGCACTTTGGACACCGTGCGCTCGGATGGCGTTGAGGCGGTAGCCCACCGCGTGATCGTTGCCCCATTCTCCGACCACGATGACGTGGGTTCCCTCAGTGCCGGCCTGAAAATCCACCTGGTTGGCAAAGCGTCCGGCAAGCGCTCCCATCAGCCGCCCGTCCGGGCCGAATACCCAAAGGTGGGGAAGGCCCGTTCCGTCGGTTTGTCCCACCGAGATCACCAGCCGATCTCCGACCTGGGCCTCGATGCCGTAGCCGTCGAGGTCACCCTGGGGCAGCGCGCCGGTCACTCCGACATTGCTGGTGAGAAGCAGGCCCTCGTCGCCGGCGCTGGGCGTGCCTAGACCCTTGGTCACGCGCAAGGCGGTGAGTCGGTAATTCACGAGATGATCCGCGCCCCATTCGGCCACCACGATCGTGTAGGCGCCGCCGGTGGTGGCCTGAAACTCCGCCAAGGTGGCGGGCTCGCCCTGCGCGGCGCCGACGTTCGTTCCGCCCGGTCCGAAGATTCGGAGGTAGGGAAACCCGTTGCCGGAGACGATCCCCACCGAAACCAGCACCCGCTCACCGGCCTCGAGTTCCAGAAGATGAGCGTTCCGGCGACCGACCCGATCGATCGTGCCGAGGGAGGTGGCGTTGGATTCCAGCCGCGCCAGGAAAGTCGTGCCCGCGGCCAATTCGCGCGCGTCGGAAACCCCGTCACCGTCGGAGTCCTCGTCGCCGTCGACGATGCCGTCACGGTCCGTATCACTGCGCCGCGCCTCGAATCCCCACATGGCCTCGAGCGTGTCGGGGAGTCCGTCGCGATCGGCGTCGTCGAGCGTATCGACCACGAAGGTCGAAACGAGGGCCTCGCTCAACGTCTGGCCGCTGCGACTGCGGATCGACGCGTCGACCCGCACCGCGTAGGTCCCCGGGGACAGCGGTGAGGTCGCTTCCACGACTGCGGTCGCCGAGGTTTCGAGATAGGTGACTGAGAGGCCTGCGAGCGCGACGTCGTCCGGCGTGCCCGCCACGCCATCCGCCCCCGCTGCCGAGAGCGTGAGGCGGGAGGCATCGACCGTGGTGGCATCCATGGGGTGGGAGAAGGCGACGCGAGCCATCGTCACCGTCCCGCCGATGCGGGTGCCGGTTCCGGGCAGGATCGACTCCACGCGCGGCGGCGCGGGCGGGTTGGTCCAGCGGATCACGACCGGCTCGGACCACGCGGAGAGTCCTTCCATATCGATGGCGCGCGCACGCAAGCGTGTCTCGGTTCCGTTGCGCGCGGTGTCGGGCGGCGCCCAGCGGAATGCGAAGGGGGGCGAGCTGAGGCGGGAGATGCGTTCGTCGTCCGCGACGAAGTCGATCTCACGGACCTGGCCGTCGTCCGTGGCGGGCGCGAGGAGTTCGACGAAGCCACCTTGCGGCAGTTCCTGGCGTGCGACCGCCGAGCCGTCGACGAGCAACTGCACGCGGGGCGCGGCGTTGGTAGCGCCCGGGCTCAGGTAATTGAAGACCTGCACGCCGGCAGCGCCATCCGCGACATAGGCCAGGCCCGCATGCAACGCGAAGGCATGGGCGGTGCCCGGGGTGTCGAAGGTGGTGATGAAACGGGTGACCACCGCGGGATCGGTGACATCGTAAAGGGTGAGCAACCGGGTCGCAGCGCCGCCGGTACTGGTGACGCCAAGGAGCAGTCCGGAACCGTTGAGCGCAGCGACGTGCAGTCGCGGTTGTCTCGCCGGCGGCGTGGCGAGCACGCGCGGCGCCCCCGGGTCCTGGAGGTCGACGGTGGTGAATCCTTGTCCGTGCGCGACGACCGCGAGTCGTTGATCGAGGGCGAGGGCGCGTCCGCGTTCGCCACCCACGGGCGTGCCGACCACCGGCACTTCGCCGAGGGCGATCAGGCGACCGGCGGCGACGCGGTAGGTGTGAAGCGCCGTGTCGGTCAGGACGACCACCAGATCTCCAATCGCCGCCATGTCGTTGGCGGAAGTCAGTTCGAGGCGGCGGTCCAGCAGCAGTCCCGTGGCGGGATCGAGCAGGAGCAACTCCCCCGAGGCGAACAGCGCGACCGCTTGCCCTCGGACAAAGGCGACGGCTTCAGCGTCCGATCCCACATCGACGCGATGGCGGATAACGGGCACATCCGGGTTGGCCAGATCGACCAGGGCGAGGCCGCCGGCGCCGCCTGCCACCGCCACCCAGCGGTCCTGCACCGCGAGATCCAGGACCGCGCCGGGAACCGCAACGGTCGAGCGGCGGACCGGGGCGAGGGGGTTGCCAAGGTCGAAGACAGCCAGGCCTCGGTCACCCAGCCCGGCGACCAGACGGCCGCCTCCCACGCCGACCGCGGTGGCAGGCGTGGCGGTGGGCGCCGAAGCCAGCGGGCCGGTCCGCACCGCGAGTCCGTCGATCGGGTTGGCCCCGGCGCGCAACTCCGCACCGTCAGGTGCGCCGTCGCCATCGGTGTCGGCCAGCGAAGGATTCGTGCCCACGACGAACTCCGCCTCATCGGGCAGGCCATCGGCGTCGGTGTCGACGCCCTCGAGGACGGCGAGCGGCACGGCGGGCAGGCGCGTGACAAATCCGGCGGCGGCGGTCGTGCCCTGGGTGCGGCCGTAAAGGCCCTGTCGCGGTTCGTAGACGTGCAGCACGTAGTCGACGCCCGGCGCGAGAATCAAGCGCAATTCGCCGCGGTGGACACCGCGCTGCACGCGGTGGTCAGCCTCGATCGCGTAATGGATCTGGCCAGGAAGGGGAATGCCGAAGTCGCGTGCGAGCCGGCCCATTCGCACCGACATGTCGCCGCAGCGGACCGCGAGATCGGAGGTGGTCCGCAGGAGCTGTTCCTGTCGAGCGGTCAGGGATTTGAGCTCGGTGAGCACCGTCACGAACTGGTCCATCAGGGCCAGCATCTCCGCGCGTTTGGCTGCGGGCGCGCGCAGGGCGGGCAAGGCGAGGGAACGCGTCGAGGCGTCCGAGGCCACCGAATCCGAAGGGAGCAGTTCGTTGGCGGCGTCGACCAGACCGCCCAGAACCTCGAAACTGGCAGTGACCTTCTCGCCGAGTTCCTTGGCGTTCTTGAAGCTCGCGCCGGATCGCAAGGCGCCGGCGGCGGTGAAGCCGCGATCGAGGAAATCAGCACCTACACAGGCGCCGGCCATCGAAGAGCTCTCGTTGCAGCCCACGGGAGTCACGAGCGAGTTGCAGGCCGACTTGAGGGATGCCGCGAGGGCCGAACCGCAGTTGAGAAAGCGGTCCACGGTTTGCGAGGCGGCCAGATCCTTGGCGCAATCCAGCAAGGTCAGGGTGCCGGTGGTGATCACCTTCGCGGTGAGCGTGAACGTGCGAAAGATGTCGGTGCCCTTGTCGTCATCGGCCGCGGCAATGCTGTCCTTGGTGGAGAGCGCACCCTCGAGGAGGTCGAGCACCCCGCTGGTCAGGGAGGTGGCGCATTCGGCGGCCTGCTTGGCCACCGTGCCGGGCAGGAAACTGCTGCCGCAGCGCGCCCACTTGCTCCAGGTGTCACCGATCACGCCGCAGGCGATGGCGCTGCCCGACCGCTTGCACGGTTCGGCGAAGCCCGACGGATTGAAGTCCGCGCGCCCACAGAACCACGGTTGCCCGCCGTCGGTCTGCGTCCCGGAACGCACGCCGTGCCAGCCTGGTTGCCGCACGCCGACGCCGGGATCCGACTCCACGAGGAGTCCGTCAGCCGTGACCGTCATCGGTCCCTGCAGTTCCCAATGGCCGGTGTCGTGATTGAAACTCCACAGGGCACTTTTCGAGCCGGCGGTGGCGCGCACGCCGGTCGCGGGATCGGGAAGGTTGGGGAACCGCACCGGCACCGGCACGGCGAAGTTCTGCGCGCCATCGGTCTGGATGGTGATGACCAGCGGCAATTCCAGGCCGGGCGGCAGGGGTTCGGGCAGTCGGTCGGCCGGCACAGGCGCGAGCCCGACGCGTCCGCCGCGCACGCCGGAGTCGGCGTACAGGGCGTTGGCGGGAACGCGGACTGAGACCCCGGCGAGCGTGGGGTTTTCGCGCAAGACCTCGTCGGCGAAGCGGATCTCGGTGGCGTCCGTCGCCGACACCGGGACGAGGGCACCGGCGGCGATGCGTGGCAGGAACAGCTCGCCGGTGCCGTTGACCAGGTTGTTCACCCCGGCCACCGCCTCCCAAAGCTTGCCCACGACGGGATAGTAGGCGCCGTCGGGCCAGGCGCTGCCCACGGCCGTTCTTCCATCCACCGTCGCGAAGAAGGTGCCGGATGGACATGGCGCGAGCGTGAACGACCCGTCGGCACCCGTGGTCGTGCGCAGTGTTTCCTCGGCGCCATCGACCGTCACGGTGACTCCGGCCAGTGGCCGGTTCGTCACGCCCCCTTTGCCGTCGCCCACAGGGTCCGACGCGAACACGCGTCCCGTCACCACCGTGCCAAAGACCGGCGTGATGCTGACGGTGTCGAAACCCCAGCGCGCCGTTCCGCCGGGAGCGCCGTCGTCGTCGGAGTCCAATTCCCGCCCATCCATGTCACGGACACCGGCCGGTTCCCAGGCGACCTCGATGCGTGAGGCCGAAGGCAGAGGCTCGAGGTGAAACAGCGTGGCAGTCTGCCGGTCGGCGCCGAGTTCGACCCGCGACAGCAGGCGGCGCCCGGCCACGAAGCTGGCGAGGTGATTGGTGTCGAGCACGGTGCCGGCGGCCAGCGGACGGCTGAATTGCAGGCGCGTTTCGCGCGTGAGTGCGACGTCCGGTTCGTTGGGCGCCGGTGATCGGAACTCCAGCGTGGTCCAGGGGAAGGCCTGGAGCCGGAAGAACGCGGCGGAATCGGGTAAGCCGGTGGAATAAGCGAACATGCCTTGCCCGGAGACGTCGGTGCGCCCGCGCAGCACTTCACGGTCCTGAAGTTCGACGCGGTCCCCTTGCAGAAGCGCGACCTCGACACCAGGCGGCGCCGTAAAGGTCAGTTGAAGCGTGCCAGGGGTGAGGCTGCGGACCTCGGTGATGCGCACCGGTGGCGCGTCGGCGCCCGAAACAGGGAAGGATGGCAGGGCTGCGACCAAGCAAAGCAGGGCGCAGGCGGACCCTTTGCGGATGGCACGAATAAAGCCGGGAGATCGGGAGTGCATGGGCGTGCGCGGAGGGGGAGCGGAGGCCCCGCGCGGTGTGTCGCGAGTATGCGACCCAAGGGAGGCCGAGGAAGCGGAATCACGGAGGAGTTGAAACCCGCCAGAACTGGGAGTGATTTGCTCTGGAAATAACTTAATTGCTGGCCATGGTCCGGTCATGACCACCCGGATCGCGTATCTCTCGTTGTGCGTGTTCATGGCGGCGTTTAGTGCCTGGGGCCAAGGCTCCGCCTTCACCTACCAAGGCCGCCTCACCACCGCCGGCGCCCCCGCCACGGGCGCCCACGATTTCAGGGCCGCACTCTACGATGCCGACTTTGGAGGAAGCGCCATCGGTTCGGTGGTCACGAATCTCGCGGTGGGCCTGACCGACGGCTATTTCGTGACCGAGCTCGATTTTGGTGCCGGCGTTTTCACGGGAGCCCGGCGATGGCTGGAGCTTGGGGTGCGCCAGGCGGGCGAGGCGACGTTCAGCACGCGGTGATCGTGGGCGGCCGCGACAACCGCATCGGGACCAACGTCGTCATCAGCCTGGTGGTCGGCGGGGGCGAGAACCATCTCGCGAACAACGTCGATGGCGCTCTGATGGTGGGTGGGTTTCGCAACGACATCCTTGGGTCGAACAACCCCAACCGCCGCGAGATCGCGCCTATTCTGATCGGTGGGTCGGACAATGAGATCGGGCGCGAGAGCAACTGGGCGATCATCGTCGGCGGCGTCAACATCCGGCTCGGCACGAACTGCGCGAGTTCGGTGATCGTGGGCGGCACGAACAATCTCGTCGCGGACAATAGCGGTCATTCCTTCGCCGCGGGTCGACGCAGCCGCGTCAATCACCAGGGTTCGTTCATTTGGTCCGACAGCCAGAACGCCAGCTTTGCCACCGACGCAACGGTGGGGTACGTCCGCGAGCGCGTCGCGCTTGAAGCG
>CAZYJB010000136.1:0-8240 GCA_964647675.1 uncultured Verrucomicrobiota bacterium
TCGGGTACGGCACCGTTTCCCGCTCGGTGGACCTGCGGCGCAGCGCCGAGCTGGTCCGCTACGCCATTCGCAACGGCTTGGTGGATTCGAGCCGATAATCCGCCGCGCCGCCTTGGGAAACCATCGGTGTCAGCGGGCGGTTAAAACCGCCCAGTGATGGGCAGTTCAAAACCGGCCACGGGTTGAGGTGAAGTTCCTCGCGGAAGCGGCGGCTTGGGCTGCTGATTTTCGCGGCGGTGGTGTGGCGCCGGAACTCAAACTCGCCAGCGATGCGGACGGCGTCATCGCGAAATTCCGGACCGCCAAGCGCGATGCCCGCGCGATGGGCCATCTCGCCAATGGCGAGCTGCGTGGCGCCAAGGGCGACGCCTACGAGGGCGGTCATCGCGAACCCTTCATCGCCCGCTGGCCAGGCCGCATTCCCGCGGGATCGAAGTCCGCGGAGACGATCTGCCTCACCGACCTGCTCGCCACCACGGCCAGCATCCTCGGCGTGAAAGTCCCTGACAACGCGGGCGAAGATTCCTACGACATCCTGCCTGCCCTGACTGGTAAATCGCTCGAATCACCCATCCGCCCCGCCACGGTGATGCACGGCGGGAATGGGATCTTTTCGATCCGCTCGGGTCCGTGGAAGCTTGTGAAGAGCGACGGCTCGGAGAAGGGTGCGACCGTCAAGGCCACGCACGACGAACTCTACAACCTCGCCGAGGACCCCGCCGAAGCGCGGAACCTTGCCGACCAACATCCCAAGCGGGTCAAGGCGATGAATGCACTGCTGGAAAAGATCATCAACGAGGGTCGCTCCACCCCCGGCTCTCCGCAGAAGAACGACGCCCAGGTCCGCCGCTATCCCTCGTCTGATGCGGCGGAGGACAACAAACCCGCCGAACGAACTCCGTGAACCTTCCGTGCAATCATCTCGCCGCGCTGCCCGGGCCGGTATCGGACACGGTGAGCAGGGCACGGTCGCCCTCCGTCCTCACGTTGACGCTCACGTCTCCGCCGGGGCGATTGTACTGGATGGCATTGCTGACGAGGTTGGTGATGAGCTGGCTGAGCTGCTGGGCCTCCCCGCACAAATGCGCGGTCTGCGGGTCAGTGCGGAGCGTGATCTTCCGTTCGACCGCGCACGCGCGCAGCATTCCGACCGTCGCCGCCGCCACCTTGTCCAACGCGCAAGGTTCGGTCTGTCTGCCCGTGTTGCCGGAGTCGTGCCGCGCCAGCAACAGCAGCGACTCGGTGAGCGCCCGCATGCGTTGGGCCGCACGCTGGCAGGCTTCGAGCGTCTCGCGGTACTCGTCGGGGCTGCGGTCTCGGGCCAGTGTGGCCTGGGTTTGCGAAAGGTTGACCGAGACAGGGGTGCGGAGTTCGTGGGACGCGTCGGCGGTAAATTGCTGCTGGCGTTCGAAAGAGCCCTCGAGGCGGGCGAACGTTGAGTTCAGGACCGAAGCCAACTGACCGAGTTCATTGTCGGTATCTTGAGTGTCGATGCGATGCGAAAGGTCGCCGCCGGAAATCCTGGATGCGGTGGCACTGATGTCATGAATAGGGCGGATGGCGCGCGTGGCGAGCCACCATCCTCCGGCCAGGCCGAGCAGAAGCACAACTCCCCCGAGGCTGCCAAGCCCGAGGGCGAGTTGGCGGAGATTATCGAGTTCGGGCGCGATGGAACGCCCCACCAGAACGCATTCGCCGGGCGGGGTGAATTCGTACAGCTCACGCCTAGTTCGACGATCCTTAAAGCGGAATGATGAAAGTGTTCTGCGCGCTTCATGTTTCCTTAAGGTGGGATCGCCTACCTTGCACCCGTGATAACGCAGTCTGCCCTCCGCCAATCGCAGCTTCTGGCAGTTGCCACGCTCATTCGGGTATGTTTTTGGAACACCAGTGATCTCAGATGCCGGTGGCCGCAGCGAAGTATTGCTTGCTGTCCCGGACGAGATCTGGGCCCTCAATCCCGACACGGGCAAGCTCCGCTGGTTTGCCGAGACCGGGCTGCCCGGCAACATCGCGCCGAGCGTCGTCCTTGGGGACGGCGTGGCATTCGCCTTCGGCGGTTTCCCCCGGCTTGGCGCCGCCGCTGTGAAGCTCGGTGGCACGGGCGACGTGACCACGTCGAACGTGGTCTGGACCAGTAACAACAGCACTTACGTGCCCACGCCGGTGTTGCACAAGGGCCGCCTTTACTTTGCCAGCGACGCTGGGTTCGCAACCTGCCTGGACGCCAAGACTGGCGCCCTCGTCTTCAAGGAACGGCTCCCGGGCGCCTCGGCCACCGGGCGTGGCGGCAAGCCTTTCTATGCCTCAGCCGTCCTGGCGAACGGCCACATCTATGCCGTGAGCCGTCGCAATGGCGTATTCGTCTTTGCCGCTGAACCGGAATTCAAACTCGTCGCGCACAACAAGCTCGGGGACGACGACTCGGACTTCAACGCGACGCCCGCGCTGGCAGATCGGCAACTCTTTCTGCGCTCGAACCGGAATCTCTATTGCATCGACGCGATGCAAACGACGGGCGTCGTGGAATCCCAGTAACGAAAAACAAACCGCACATCATGAAAACAAAACTCATCCTACTCACGTTGGCACTCGGCGCATCGGCGTGCCTGCTCACCGCGCAAGACGGCAGGACCCGCCCCGACGGGCAACGTCCTCCCGGACGCCAAGGCGGCCCCGGCGGAGAACGAGGCGGCCCGGGAGGACCCGGCGGCACGCGGATGCCGGTTCCAATCATCGAGGCTCTCGATCTTAACAAGGACGGCACGCTCGACGCCGACGAGATCGCGAAGGCCACAGCGTCCTTGTTGAAACTCGACAAGAACGCCGACGGAAAACTCACGCCCGAAGAGTATCGCCCGCAGCGTCGCGAGGGTCAGGGCGAACGCCGGGGACCCGGCGGACCTGGCGGCGGAGAAGGAGGTCCGCAGCGTCCGCAGTCCGAGTAAGCGCGCTGCCGACTCGGTGGGCGCCGGAACAGCGTGCGTGTGCAAACGCAACGTTCCGGCGCCTGCTCTTTTGTGGACTCATACCTATGAGCGTTGCCGCCGGCGGCTTCGCTGGCTGGCCTTTCGGCTTCCTGCGCGACCGCCAGATGCCGCTCGCCGTGATTTTCGCCGCATTGTCCGCGCTGGCACTCCCCTCCATCCTGTTGGTGCTCGGCCTTCGACCTCGAAACACGGACACCCGATGAAACTCGACGCTTTCGCCCTGCAGGCCGAACGTCGCATTTCCCCTCTGCGCGGGCAGAAGGGGATGCTCGATGTGGGCCTCACTGCGCTCTACGCTGAGGAAACGCATGCGCTTCCGGGACGTCTTCAGGGCCATCCGGCGGTTGATGGAGCTTCCGGTCCAGCCCCGCCGGGGTATCGGCTTCCACGCCCTTGAAAAGCCACGGGCCGCCGCACCCTGTCCTGCTTCCATCGCGAGGGGGCGCGAACTCCGACCGCAGTAAATGAACCCGCATACCCCGCTCCACAGCCTCACCGCCGCCACTCACACGCCGTTCCATGCGGACGGCTCGCTGAATTTTGCCACGGTGGAGAAGCAATGCGCTCACCTTCTCTTTTCCGGTGTGCGCACCACGTTCATCGGCGGAACTACGGGGGAAAGCAGTTCGCTCGCCGTGGAAGAACGGCTGGCGCTCGCGGAGAGGTGGCTGGCGGTGACCAAAGGCACGACGCTGCGCGTGGTCGTGCATGTGGGATCGAACTGCCTCGCCGACGCCCGCACTCTCCGCACCGAACTGGAGGCGCTGGGATTCTTCGCCTGGATCAGTGCCCGCTAAACTTATGAAAGCCCTCCTCCTGCTCCCCTTCCTTGCCCTTCGCCTCTCCGCCACGGAGCCCGCGTTCACCGACGTCTTCTCCTCCGGCACGGAAGGCTACGCCTCCATCCGCATCCCATCGGTAATCGTCACCAAAGCCGGCACGATCCTCGCTTTCGCCGAAGGCCGCCAGAAACCCCAGGACCAGGCCGAGAACGACATCGTCATGAAGCGAAGCACCGACGGCGGTGCGACCTGGGACGCTCTCAAAGTGCTGCACGACGACGGCGCGCATTCATTGAACAACCCCACCATCGTCCAGGAGCAGCAGAGCGGACGCCTCTTTCTCTGGTATCAGCGCATCCCCTCCCACCTGCGCGAGGACGGCAAGAAGATCGCCACCGGCCTGGAGGGGCCGGACCTTTTTCGCAATATCCTGCTCACCTCCGACGACGGCGGCATCACGTGGAGCCCGCCGCAGGACGTGACCGCGACGACGAAGCGCCCGCAGCGCGCCACCACCATCGCCAGCGGCCCCGGCATCGGCATTCAACTCACCCGCGGCGCGCACCAAGGCCGGCTCATCGTCCCGTTCAACGAAGGCCCTTACGGCGTCTGGCAAAACTACGCCGTTTTCAGCGATGACGCCGGCAAGACATGGAGCTTCGGCGACGACGTACCCAACGCGCTCATGGCCAACGGCAAAAGCTGGATCAACGAAGTCCAGATGGCGGAACTCAGCGACGGGAGCGTGCGGCTCGACACCCGCCAGTTCGGTGGCGCGAAAGTGCGTAAGACTTCCATCAGTAGAAACGGAGGCAAAACCTGGTCGCCCGCGGAAGAACTTCCGCAACTCACCGACCCCAGCTGTATGGCCGGCCTGCTGCGCTACTCCTTCGATGACGCCGCCGGCAAAGGCCGGCTCCTCCACACTGGCCCCGACAGCACCCAACGCGACCGCGGCACCGTCTGGCTCAGCACGGACGACGGAGCCACATGGCCCGTGAAGCGCCTGCTCTGGGAAGGCGGCTTCGCCTACAGTGTCCCCGCCAGGCTGGCCGACGGCCAGGTCGGCGTGCTCTTTGAGGCCGACGGCTACAGGACCATCAAGTTCGCTCGCTTCCCCATTGCCTGGATATCCCTTCCTCGCGGGAATTGAGCGCGACTTTCTCAAGCCCGAGCACGCGGCGCTCCTGGAGACGGTGGCGCCGGATGACGCGGTCATCCCGCTTGGACTTGTCCCGATTCTTGAGCCACCTGAGCGACAGGTCCGTGATGGCATCAGAAGAATGCTTCGAGTCATAGCCTGGGAACTGCCATTGGTTGGCGGGCCACGGGCCGCGGCCCTTCTCGTGAAAGACCGGATTGAAGTACCAACCCTGTCCGGGCAGCACGCAGTAGTAATCGAAGGCCGCCGGTTCCTCGCCCAAATGCCACTTGCCGATCATGGCCGTGGTGTAGCCCGCCTCCTTGATGAGCCGGGCGAGGTGCTGGCGTTCGGGTTCGATGGCTCCGTTGAGCGTGCGCACTCCGTTGACGTGCGGATACTGCCCGGTCATCAGCGTGGCGCGACTGGGCGTGCAGATCGAGTTGACGCAAAAGACGTTCTTCAGCCGAAGGCCCTCGCGCGCCAACCGGTCGAGGTTCGGCGTGGGATTCAGGCCGGCCAACCGCCCGCCGTAGGCGCCGATGGCATGCGCGGCGTGATCGTCCGTCATGATCCAAAGGATGTTGGGCTTCGGTCCGGCATTCTGCGCGGAAAGCGGACCGCCCAGGAACAGTGACGTGACCACGACCAGCAATACGATTGGAGTCTTCATTTGTGCGGCTCAGGTTTCAATTCCCGCTCGGGTGCCAAAGGTTCGAGGCTGACTGCGTGACTACTTTCGCACGACCACCAGCCAGTCCTCCTGAGGGTCCGCAGGCGGGTTTCCGAGACTGACAGTACCTCCGGCGGCGACGGAGGCAAGGGAACCGTCCGTGAGTGCACCGCCTCTTCGCGGGTTGAACCACCTCACCGTGAAGTTGCCGTTCGCTCCGCTGAGGTCGAGCTCCGTCGTACCACCCTTGGGCAGATAGACCAGGTAGAGTTCACCCGGCTTGGTCAGGCAGTATTTGGAGTTGTCGTTCTTGTGGTTGCCGATCCGGGCGTCGGCGTTCGTCATCTCCCAGAAAGGAATCCGGTTCGTGCGGAAGAAATCGAGGGCGATACGGCAATAATCCCAGGACTTATCCCGACTGCGGAAGTCCTCGCAGACGAGGTCGTTCTGCGGGAGTTGGTAGCCGAAGTAGTATTCCACGCCCGCGCCGCCGGCCATAAGGTTGCCCCAGAGCGTGGCCTGGCGGATGTCGTCGGTGGTGTGGACCGGCTTGCCGTCCGCCTTTTTGCCGTCATAGCCAGCGTAGCCCAGGTCGGGCGGCGCGCCCGTGTCGGCACCGCCCTGTTCGTCGTTGGCCACCACCCAAGGTTTGCCCGACCTGGCGGATTCCCCGACCCAACGGAGCGTGCGCTGGTGAACCTGATTCCAGCCATTCTGCAGGGACGCGCCGGTCAGTTGGGATTTATCGCCCAGCAACGGCGTATACACTTTGTCCTGCTGAGGCGGGAAGGTGTGGATGACGATATGATGCTGGTAGGGATCATGGGCACGCAGATAACCCACCATGTCGTTGATCTCGTCGGTGCTTTGCGTGTTCTCCTCCCCGATGTTCCAGTTCAGCGCCAGCGCGTGACCGAATCGCGCAATGTGTTCGCGGCAGTAGAGGTTGCGCACCGGACCGAGTTTGCCGCCATCGAGCGACTCGGGAACGAGGCCCGGTTCGGCTTCCATTCCGCGGCGGTGGCCATCGATTTCGTTCTCCTGAAGCTTGAAATGAAGGTAGAGCCCCTGCGCGGTGGCGTGGTCAAACACGATGCCCCATTGGTCGAGTTTGGAGCAATCCCAGTGAAACTTGTCATCCCGTGCGACGAACGGCCAGACGTTGTCGCCATCACCGCCGGCATTGTAGGGCAGGAACGAAAAGACGTTCAGACCCTTGCCCGCCAGGTAATTCAATGCCCCGATGAGCCCTTTGCCCTTGCCGCCCTTCCAAACCGGGTCGCCCGATTTCCAGTCGGCCAGATGGGGCGCGTAGTGATGAAGCGCCTGCGTCGGTGATGCTTCCCCCGTGCGGGCCTCGCGCTTACGGCCGGGTTGTGTGCCGTCGAAATCCACGTAGGCGAGCAGGGTTTCCGGAGCGTCCGCGCCGGCCTTCAGGAAGTATTCTTTGTTGCCGGCGAACCGGAGGTGGTGTTTGCCCACGTATTGAAGCCGGCCCTTGGCGCGGAAGTCTCGCCCGGTCTTGTCTGTTGTGGCGATGGTGAAGGTGCCGGTTGGTCCGTCGAAGGGCTTCATGGCTTGGCCTTTCACTTCCCCCATGGCGGTGTCTTTGCCCCTCACGAAGGAGACGACATAGGTCCAGTGACCGGTTTTGTCGGGCGAAAGATGGGCGCGCCATTTTGTTCCGGACTCGGCTGAAGTGTTCGCCGCGCTCCCGTCGGCGGCGAAGTAACCGGGCATGGTGTACTTTGGCGCGCCCGATTCATGCGTGAAGGTGACGGTCATCGCGCAATCTGTGAAGGGATTGGGGTCATTGTCGCGCTCGTGTGCGAAGGGCCCATCCAGGGTGAGGGTGACCTTGTGCCACTGTTTGAGTTCGCCGGTGATCGCGACCGCGCCATTTCCGTCGGGTTGACGCGGCAACACGAGCGGCGGGAGCGGATTCGCCGGCGCCGGCGCGGCCTCCGCCAGGTCGGGGAAGGTGGGTGGCGGCGTGCCTGCTTTGACCTTAATAGCAGGGCCCTTGCCCTCTGGTTTGAATTCCTTGCTCCGGGCGAGAACGAACTTGTCCATCTCGAACCCGTCCTCGCGCATCGCAAACTGGAGCTCGTGTTCGCCTGCTTTGTCGATGTCGAGGAACAACTGAAGCGGCACACCGGTATGGACTTCCGGCGTCCGTTGTTTGCAGTCCCACGCCCACCGGTGTTTCTGCACCGTCTGCCAGCGCTGGCCGGATTCCGGCCAGTGACCGTTCAGCCCGACGTGTACGCCGTTGTCCTCGCTGCCGGTCGAGAACGAGCGTACCCAGACGTAGTAACGCCCGGGTTCCTTGATGTTCACCTTGTAATGCAGGATGGCCATCGCGCCTGGTTTGTCGGTGAAGTTTTCGCCCTGGATCAGTGCGTGGCCTTGGTTGGCGCGCGTGTCCGGCAGGATCTCGGCATACGCGCCGCCGCTGGCGCCCGCGACGTGGGCGGGATCTGCATCCGGCTTCAGCACGGGCTGGTTCCGCGAGGTCGTGAGATGCCACGCCCGTTGGTCAGCGAGTGTCTGTTTGTAAAAATGCTCCGCCTCGACGGCGACCAGTCCGTCCGCCTCGTCGAACACGAGGTCAGGCGGAGCGATCGGCGTGGAGGACTCGGCTGCGGGCGAGG
>CAZYJB010000137.1:0-8225 GCA_964647675.1 uncultured Verrucomicrobiota bacterium
CGCCGCGATCGAGCCCAGCACGATGTTGAAGATGCGCTTGGTCTGCTCGGCCTGGCGCAGCAACTGCAACGGCACGATGACCTCGAAATCGTCCTGATCGTGGAAACGCTTCAGCAGCGTGCGGATTTGCGGGTCGGCCGTCTCCACCGCCGAAACGTCCCGCATCTGCACCCGCAATTCATGCAACTGCACTTCCTCCGCCTCGAAGGACCCGGCCGTGCGGCGGACGAGCACCTCGCCGAAGCGCGAGCGCGATACGGAAAGCGGAATGTAGACGTTGTTGTCGAGCGGCTCGCCCTCCGCCCGTCCAGTGCGTGCGCGTTGCTCAGGCTGGCTCTGCTCCTCCACGATCCCCACCACGCGATAGTAGAAGGCGTCGATCTTCACCGTGTGATCGAGGGGATCGGCGCTGGGAAAGAGCCGGCGCGCGAGGCCGACGGTCAGCACGCAAATATTGTCCTGGTGGCTCTCGTCGAGATGCCCGAGGAAGCGTCCGCGTACCAGCCGCGTGCCGGTCACCTCGAGGTACGACGCCAGCGTGCCGATCACCTGGCAGGGGGACTCGTTTCGGTTGAAGCGCACGTTCTCGCGGATGATGCGCATGGGCAGCACGCGCACGACCCCGGGAATGGTGCCCTGAACCCGCGACGCGTCCTGGTAGCTGAGCCCATACTTGAGCTGGGATCCGCGGGACGACGCGCCGCCGGTCTGCTGGCGCGTGGCCTCGGCGGGTTTCACGCTGCGCAGGAGAATGTTGTTGCTGCCGAGTTTCTTGATGGCCTCCTGCGCCTCGTAGGAGGCGCCCTCGCCGATCGCCAGCATGGCGATGACCGAGCACACGCCGAAGATGATGCCCAGCATGGTCAGCGCCGAACGCAGCTTGTGCAGCAACAGGCTCTTGATGCCGAGCCTCACGGTGGCCGAAAGCTGGGAGTTCACAGGCGCGCCTCCACGACCGCGGGCAGCGGGCGATTCAGCACCTCGCGGTCGACGAGCCCGTCCTTCATGTGGATCACCCGATGCGCGCGCGCCGCCACCTTCTCGTCGTGGGTCACGAGCACGATGGTCTTGCCCTGCCGATTGAGCTGGTCGATGAGGTCCAGCACCTCGCGTCCGGTCTTGGAATCCAGGTTCCCTGTCGGTTCATCGGCGAGGATCATGATCGGGTCGTTGACCAGCGAGCGCGCGTTCGCCTCGCGCTGTTGCTGCCCGCAGGACATCTGGTTCGGGCGGTGCGTGAGGCGATCGCCGAGGCCGACCAGCTTTGCCAGTTCGATACAGCGCGCTTCGTAGGCGGCCAGATCGCGCCCCTGATAAAGCAGCGGCACCTGGATGTTCTCCAGCACCGTGAGCTGGGCGATCAGGTTGTAGGACTGAAAGATGAAGCCGATCATGCGCCCGCGCGCCTGGGACAGTTCGTCATCGGGCATCTCCGCGACATTCTCGCCGCCGAGCCAGTAACGACCCGCGGTCGGTCGGTCGAGGCAGCCGAGAATGTTGAGCATGGTCGACTTCCCGGAGCCCGAGGGACCCATGATGGCCAGATAGGTGCCGGCCTCGACGCGCAGCTTCACGCCGCGCAGCGCGTAAACGTCGTTCTCGCCGCCGAGAACGTAACGCTTCTCGAGATCCTCGATCTCGATGATGGCGGTGCCTTCGCCCATGGTCGTCGCGGAACGATTATTCGCCACGGGGAGGTGTCGGGGTCTCGCCGCGCTCCGGGCGGCGTCCGCCGCCGCCAGGGCCTTCCGAACCTGGGCCCCCTGCGGCGCCACCGCCACCCTGGCGATTGCCACGATTCCCGCCGCGCGCGGCGCCCAAGGCCTCGGTCATCGCCGCGCGTTCCGATTCGCTGAGCGTGCCATCGCCATCGGTGTCAAAACGCTTCATCATCGCCTCACGATCGAAGCGCGGACGTCCCTGACCGGCCTGACCCTGTCCTTGACCTGGTTGTCCGGGGGCACCCTCCTGGTCCGGCGCGCCACCCCCTCGCCCGGCGTCGGGAATGCGCGCCGTGCCTTCACCGCCCCGGCCCGCCCCGGCACCGGCACCGGCACCGGCACTGCGCTCGCGGTTCCTCGGCTGGGCGCCCTCCGAACGCATCCCGGTCGCGGCAGTTCCATTGGTGCCGCTCGGACCCGCTGAGGTGAAATCGGATCCGCGCTGACCGCCGGGTCGCGGTGAGGCGGGCGGCGCATTCGTCACCTTGACCTTGGCCTTCTCGTCGTCGGGCAGAACGGCGCCCTCGAGATCCTTCTCGTGAAGGTCCAGTGGTGGCGCCAACAGCACGCGATCACCCTCGTTCAGGCCGGAGATGACCTGGATGAACTTGGTGTTATAGAGCCCGACCTCGACCGGCTTGGGGCTGGGGTTGCGTCCATTGGCCAGATACACGACCTGCCGTCCCTTGAGGGTGGTCACCGCCTGGATGGGCACCGAGAGCGCATTCTCGATGTTGGTGATGATGATCTCGGCCTTGGCGGAGACGCCCGGTTTGATGTTGTCGGGCAGCGGTTGCGTGATGTGCACCTCGGTGTTGTAGACCTTGAGGTTGGGATTGCCCCAGCGCGCCTGGGTATCGGGCAGCAGCGCGACGCGCTCGACAGCACCGGAGAAATGCTCGTCCGGGATCGAGTCCAGGGTGACGAAAGCCGGGAGGCCCTCGCGAATCATGCTGATATGCGACTCGTGCACCTTGACCGTGACCTTCATGCGCGAGGTATCCGGCAGCTTGATGAGCTCCTGACGATTGCGCACCACCGCGCCCTCCTCGATGAGGGACTCACTGCTGAACCGGTTTTCACCCGCCGCGTAGACGACCAGGCCGTCCTGCGGCGCGTAGACCTTGGTCGCAGCGAGGTTCTTGCGGTCGCGCTCGAGCTTCTTGCTGTTCAGCGCCAGGGTATTCGACTGCGTCTGGAGGTCGGCCTCGGCCTGCGCGATCTTGGCGCGGCTCTGCGCCTGCACGCGCTCGAGGTCCTTCTTCGCCTCGCGCAGATTCGAGAGGAAAAGCTCGCGCTGCTTCGGAATGTCGAACTGGTCGAGCATCCAGATCGAATTGCTGGCGACGATGAGCGAATTCCGGTTGTTCAGCACCGTGAGGCGGTCGACGTCCTCCTTCTGCTTGGTCTCGTAGCCGCGCGCGGCGAGGTTGGTGGTCCAGGAGTAGTTCTGCTCGTTCACCTTCAACTGCGCCTCGGCCTGCACAAGCTTGTTGGTGGCCTCGACCAGGTCGACGACCCGCTGGCCCTGCTCGTATTTCTTCAAGTCGAGCTCGGCGAAATACACCTTCAGCTCGGCGGCACGGATGTCGCTCTCGACGGAGCTGCGCTGGATGCCGAGCTGTTCCTGGGCCTGGACGAGAGCAAACTGTGCCTTCTCGAAGTTGATCTGTTGCTGGTTCACCTGGTCCTGCGCCTGGGCGGAATCCAGTTCGACCACCAGGTCCCCCTTCTTCACGAAGGTACCCTCGGGCACGATGTAGATGACACGCGCGGTGCCTTCGACCTCGTTGCGCACACTGACCTCGCTCACGGCCGCCAGCGTGCCGCCTTCGACGATCGAGACAGTGAAGGTCGAACGGCGCACTTCATGGTAGGCGGTGGCGCTGCCATCGCCGTCGCCGCGCGGCCAGAGCCACCAGACGAACAGGACGGCCAGCACGGCACCGGCGAGGACGAGGCGACCGCGTCCGCCGGGACGCGGTTTCTCGGGGGAAAGGGTTTTGGTGCTCATCGGGATGGGAGTCGGGGTTCGCGGTTCAAGCCACCGTGGTCTCGGGGGCGCCACTCAGGCCGCCGAAACGCGGCAGCGTCGCGCCGGAATGCCGGCCGGATCGGGTAAGGATGAAGGTCACGGGGTGGCGACGGGAGGTTCGAGATAGCGGTCCGGCGGCTGAAGATCGTCCTCGGACGGCAGGTCCGCCGGAGTGCCGCGTTGCTCGGCGGTGAGACGTTCCTCGAGCGGATCGCGCAGCCAGAACTGCTCCACCTCGGTGCGGAGCACGCCCATGTCGAGGAGGACCTGAAGGCGCGCCTGAAGGTAGGCGACCAGGGTGAGGGTGACCTGATTCTGGGCGCTGATAAGCTGGTCCTGCGCCTCGCGCAGGTCGCGGATTTGCACGCGTCCGGCCTCGAGCAGGAGGGCGTTCAGTTCCACGCGACGGCGCGCGACTTCGAGCGAGGTCTGGCGGTTGAGGTAGTTGAGCCGCCGCTGCTCGAGCGTCCGCAGTCCCCGGTCGATGCGGTCGCGGAAGCCATCGAGGGTGAGCGACAGACTGCGCACCTGCGATTCGAACGACACCAGACTGGCGCGGTAGGTGTTGCGCTCGCGCAGGCGATCGACGGGCAGATCGATGGCCAAGCCGGCGGAGTACCGCAGATCGTCGAGGTTGAAACGTGCGTAGTCGTCGGGCGCCTGTGACTCCAGCGAGGCGGTGCTCACGATGCCAAGGCCGGGCTTCAATTGATCGGCGGCGATGCGGACCTTGCGACGCGAATCCTCAAAGCGATCGATGGCATTGAGGATGTCCATGTGACCTTCCACCGCGAGCAGGAATGCCGATCGGCCGTCGACCGCCGCGCGCACAAGTCCGGTCTCGGTGAGTTCCGCGAGATCGCGATCGTCGAAATAGACCTCCTCGGTGAGCGGCAGCCCGAGGGTGAGTTTGAACGAGGCCTGCTCGTTGAGATAACTTGCCACCGAGTCGATGTAACTGATGCGCGCCGAGAGCTCGGCCGATCGCGCGTCGTCCACGTCGCTTTCGCGCACGCGGTCGACCGAACGCGCCTCGAGGTACTTGGTGGTTTCGACGCGGCGCAGGTAGTTGGTGTAGTTGTTGCGCACCACGTCTTTGAGGCCGAGGAGGCTGAAGTACTCGTTCACGATATTGACCGCGAACTGGTGCTGGTACTGGCTGTAACTGCGGATCCCGTAAACCACATTGCGCTCCGCCTGGGTCAGGTTTTCAACCGTGGGATCGTTGCGCCCAAAACCGCGCAACAACGGCTGCGTGAGCTGCACCGAGACCAGGTTGATCGCCGAGTCGCGCGGCCGGCCCGTCCACGATCCCCATCCCGTGAAATAGCGCAGGATATCGTTGGCCAACGAGACGCTGAGGCGACCACCGGTGCGCAATAACTGGCTCACCCCGACCCTCGTTTCGATGCTTCCCTGGTCATCGCCGGCCGCGGAACCGGAGACCTGGGCAGTCGACTCGGCAAAGAACTGGGGCGAGAATTGATACCTCGCTCCGGTCAGCGTGAGGGCCGTGAGGTATAACTGTTCCTTCTGAGCCTGATACTCGCGACTGTTGGTCACGGCCAGGGATAAGGCTTCCTCAAGCCGCAGGATTCGGCGACCCGGCGTCTGCCGTCCTTCCAGGATCTCCTCGACGTTCACGCTGTCCGGCTTGCGACCCGAGAACGGAGTGTCGATGTGAAATTGGTTTGTGCGGCCGAAGATGCGCTGCTCAACCTCGGCAA
The DNA here is from genome assembly GCA_964647675.1 of uncultured Verrucomicrobiota bacterium. Lineage (GTDB taxonomy): Bacteria > Verrucomicrobiota > Verrucomicrobiia > Limisphaerales > CAIMTB01 > CAIMTB01. The sequence continues at coordinate 5,484 of CAZYJB010000137.1, forward strand.
TCGTGCGATAAACCTCTCGATCCGCAGCCTTTTCGTAACGTTTCGGCGAGCAACCGGCGGCCAGGACAAGGAGTACGAGGCATCCGGCGGCCAACCCCAGACCCGCCGGTATCGCCCCCCGCCGACCACCGGCCCGAACCGGAGTTCGCGGGGCGTCGGGACGAGGGTTGGGATGGCGTCGCTCTGGGAACGTCATGCGTGCCCGTCACGACGCGGCAAACCCCTCGTGGGTTACAAGGTAATTTTATGATGACCGGGCGACCGCCACACACCGACGTGGGCGTTAACCTGCGCGGATGGGGCGTGCGACGACGGGCCGCGGAGGTCCACGCAGGATTGAGCCTCGCCTGACGGCGCCGCGGAGGGAGATGGAGGCGCGCACCGGTTGACGCACCCGCCCGCCGTCTCTACGTTGCCGCGCAATGATTGCTGGTACGTCCGCCGCCCCCAAGACCAACACCGCCGCCGCTCCGACTGCTGCCGCACCCGCCGTGCGTCGCGGCGACGAGCGCCTGATCCGTCTGACCGCCGCGGCGGCGGGCAAGGTGCAGTCCCTGCTCCACAAGCAGGGCCGCGCCCAGGGCGTCCTGCGCGTCACCATCATCGGCGGCGGCTGCTCGGGGTTGCAGTACAAGATGGACCTCCAGGATCGCCCGCAGAACCGCGATATCCTCGTCGAAACCGCAGGCGTGCAGGTGGTGGTCGATCCGAAGAGCGCGCTGTATGTGACCGGATCCGAACTCGATTTTGTCGAGGCCCTCCAAGGCGGCGGGTTCAAGGTCAACAACCCCAACGCTGCCACGAGCTGCTCCTGCGGAGAGAGCTTCAGCGCCTGATCGACCTCCTCTCCTGGCCCAGCCCGTTCCGGATCCGACCTGTCGACCGCGCCACGCATGCCCGACTTCTTCGCGCTGCTCGACGAACCGCGCCGGCCCTGGCTGGAAGCAGACCCGCTGAAGGAGCGGTTCTTCCGTCTCTCGGCGGCGCTGCATCCGGATCGTCACCACGGCGCGCCCGACCGGGAGCGGGAGGCGGCTTCACAGCGCTACACGGAACTGAATTCCGCCTACCAGACTCTGCGCGATCCGCGCGCGCGCGCGCTGCACCTGCTCGAACTCGAATCCGGCGGCCCGCCCAAGGATATCCAACGCATCCCACCCGGCACGATGGATCTGTTCACGGCGATTGGACAGACCTGCCGCGACCTCGACGTCTACCTGGCGGAACGCCAGGCCATCGCTTCGCCCATGCTGAAGGTGCGCCTCTTCCAGCGCGGACTGGAATGGGTGGAGACGCTCAAAGCGTTGCAGCAGCGTGTGCAACAGCGGCAGTCCGAACTGGAATCGGCGCTGCTCGGCTTGAATCCGGCATGGGAATCGTGCCCGCCAATCGGCGCGCCGGAGCGCGCGGCCGCGCTGCCCCTCGACCGGCTCGCCGACACCTACCGCGGACTGAGCTACGTGGCCCGGTGGTCCGAGCAGATCCAGGAACGCATGGTCCGGCTGGCGGCGCCCTGATCCCGCAGCTGCGGGACCGCGATTTCGGGCTGCGTGAAAGCGGCGTCAGGCCAGCATAATCCCAGAGCAGGATGCCGTTCCCGCGCTTGCCTCTCCGACTCATGCCGGTAGTTTCGCGCCCGCGGCGCGGCAGCCGGGTCTACTAGCTAGCGTCCAGGGAATCCGCGCCCCAACCCTGTTCCATCCCATCGTGAACGATCGTCCCGTCCCCACGCCGCCCGCCCCTGCCTCCTTCGAACGTCGACACATCGGACCGCGCCCCGCCGAACTGACGAAAATGGCGCGGTTCTGCGGGTACCCCGACATGGAATCGCTCGCCGCGGCGGCCGTGCCGGCCGGCATCCGGCTTCCCCGCGCGCTCGAGCTTCCCGCGCCGCTGTCGGAGTCCGACGCCCTCGCGCGGCTGCGCAGCATCGCCACCAAGAACCGGGTCTTCCGGTCCTTCATCGGCATGGGCTACTACGATTGCCTCACGCCGGCGGTGATCCAGCGCAACATCCTCGAGAACCCCGGCTGGTACACGCAGTACACGCCCTACCAGTCCGAGATCTCGCAGGGCCGACTCGAAGGCCTCCTGAATTTCCAGACGCTGGTCGGCGATCTCACCGGACTTCCCATGTCCAACGCCTCGCTGCTCGACGAGGCGACCGCCTGTGCCGAGGCCATGACCCTGTGCCACCGCGCGCGCGGTGGGGATCGCTCCACGTTCCTCGTGGCCGACCATTGCCACCCGCAGAACATCGACCTCGTCCGCACGCGCGCCGCGGCCATCGGACTCGGCGTCGAGGTGGGTGACTGGCGCCGCTTCGAATTCGGACCGCAGGTGTTCGGCGTGCTCGTCCAATACCCGGCCACCGGCGGCCAGGTGGAGGATTTGCGGAAGCTGGCAGAAGCGGCGCACGCCGCCGGAGCGCTGGTGGTGGTGGCGACCGACCTGCTCGCCCTCACGCTGCTCGAGGCCCCCGCGGAATTCGGCGCCGATGTTGCCGTCGGATCGGCGCAACGGTTCGGCGTGCCGCTGGGTTTCGGCGGGCCGCATGCCGCCTTCATCGCCACGCGCGACGAGTTCAAGCGCAGTCTCCCCGGACGGTTGGTGGGCGTTTCGAGGGATGCGCGCGGCCGTCCCGCGCTGCGGCTCTCCCTGGGGACGCGCGAGCAACACATCCGGCGCGAGAAGGCGACCTCCAACATCTGCACCGCGCAGGCGCTGTTGGCCAATATGGCC
>CAZYJB010000138.1:0-8206 GCA_964647675.1 uncultured Verrucomicrobiota bacterium
GGGCACTTACAACGGCTGGTATTCCTACAAGGAGGAGACGTTCCTCACCGAGAAGGACCGCCTGCCCGACGGCACGTTCCCGCCCGTCTACGGCGAGGTGACCGCGCTGACCGAGCGGAACTATTTCTTTCCCCTGCGCGAGCATCAGGAGTGGCTCATCCAGCACCTCGAATCGAATCCTGATTTCGTGCAGCCCGATTTCCGCCGCAACGAGGTCCTGGGATTTCTGCGCAGCGAGACCCTCGAGGACCTCTGCATCTCGCGCCCGAAGGCCCGCCTGTCGTGGGGCATCACGCTGCCCTTCGACGCCGACTATGTGACCTACGTGTGGTTCGACGCCCTGACCAATTACCTCTCCGTTCCGGCCGCGCGCGGCGACGTCGGCGTGACGCAGGTGCTCGGCATGGACGCGCCGCCGGGAAGCGACGGAAGGCGCCTCTGGCCTGCCGTGCATGTCATCGGAAAAGACATCCTCAAGTTCCACGCCGTCTACTGGCCCATCATGTTGCGCGTCGCCGGGCTGCCCCTGCCACGCCAGATCCTGGCGCACGGCTGGTGGCAAAAGGACGGCCAGAAACTCAGCAAGTCCACGGGCAACGTGGTGGATCCCATGGCCGTGATCGCCGAGTGGGGGGTCGACGCCTTCCGCTACTATGTAACGCGGGAGTTGGACCTCGGGGCGGACGGGAACTGGACCGATGCGGGCTTTGCCGCGCGCTACCAGGCCGAGCTGGCCAACGGCCTGGGCAACCTCGTGAACCGCTCGCTGAAGATGCTGACCAGCTACCGGGCCGGACGCGTTCCGCGCCCTTCCGCCGATCTGGAGGCGGAATCCGGCGCGGCGGTGCGGGCGACCCGCGACAACTATCTCGGCCACCGGTTGCAGGGCGCCCTGCAAAGCACGTGGGAACTCGTGACCCGCGCCAACAAGTTCGTCGAGGAAACGGCGCCGTTCAGGATGGCGAAGGACCCCGCCCAAGCGGCGCGGTTGGACGAAGTGTTGTACTCGCTGGTGGAGGCCTGCCGCGTGCTGGCAGTGCTCCTGTGGCCTGTGATGCCGGGAACGGCGCGGAAGATTTACGATCAGCTCGGGTTGGACCGTGCACCGGATCGGTGGGCGGAGGCGGCCTGGGGTGGGTTGCCCGAAGGTCACCAGGTGCGCGAGCCGCAGCCGCTGTTTCCGCGCAAGGACCTCGCGAAATCCTAGCCTGCGCACGGCGTCTTTCGGACCCATGAAGGCCTTCCACGACCGTGTATTCCGAATTCCCGAATACCGCCCGCATGCCCGACAGGTGGTGCGGCGCCTCGTGCGGATCGTGATGATTCTTGGGGTCGTCTTCGCCGGGATGGGACTGGGACGCTGCGCGGTGCTTGCGGCGGTAGCGGCGGAGGCGCCGCCGGTGCGGGATTTCGACTCCGCGGCCCAGGCTTACGAGCGCGGAGAATTCGACGCTTCAGCGCGGTCGTTCGAGCGTTTGGCGGCTTCGGACGCCAACTCGCCCACGGTGTGGTTCAACGCGGGCAACGCCTGGTTCAAGGCCGGGAGAATCGGCCGCGCCATCGTGGCCTACCGCCGCGCCGCCGCCCTGGCACCGCGCGATTCGGATGTACGGCACAATCTAAGCGCGGCCCGCGCGCGTGCGGGTGCTGCTTCCGCGTCCGGAGTTGAGGGGATCTCGACTGGTTGGGCCACGCGCCTGACCAGCGGCGAGTGGGCGATTCTGACCTGCCTCGCGAGTTGGGCCGCGGTGGCGGCACTGGTCTGGCGCGGCCGTGCCGTGGGGCCGCGGCCGACCAAGGGCGCGTTGCCGTGGGTGGCCTTCGTCATCCTCGTGCTGTCTGCGCTGGGCTGGTCGTTGTCGGTGCACCAGCGGAGTCCGGAGGCCGCAGTGATCGTCGTGCCCGAGGCCGCGATTCGCTTCGGTCCGCTGGAGGAATCCCCCTTGGCGTTCCGGGTCACCGACGGCACCGAGGTCAGGGTCAAGGATGCGAAGGGCGGGTGGAATCTCATCACCGCGTCCGGGGCGCGGGAGGGCTGGGTGAAATCGGAGGACCTCTTGCGGGTCTTTCCGCGTCCTTCGGGCACGAGCGGCACCGGCGGCTCGCAGGTGGGTGGACATTGAATCGTGGCGTGCCGGCGCAACGGCCAGGCCGGGACTCGGAAGGCCGGGATCAACGCGGGGTTTGACTCGTCGAAACTGGCCGCGAGACTTGCGGGGCCGCGCCCCTGCGGGAGCTTCATGCAAGTTCTTCACCTCTACGTTTCGCCCGGGCACAACTACGTCGGTCACCATGGCCGTCCCGCAGGGAGTCACCCCATCGTCGAAGTGCCGCGCATCCGGTGTGTGGCGGGGCGGGGCATCGAAGGGGATCGCTATTTCGACCATCGCGAGGATTTCAAAGGCCAGATCACTTTCTTCGCCTGGGAGGTCCATCGGGAGATGTGTGCCAGATTCGAGCGGGGAGGCGTTGAACCGTCGGTGTACCGCCGCAATGTGATCGTGAGGGGCGCGGATCTCACCTCGCTGGTGGGCGTCGAGTTCGAGGTGCAGGGCGTCCGGTTCGCCGGATCCGAGCCCTGCAACCCCTGCTATTGGATGGACCGGGCCTTTGGGCCGGGAGCGGAGAGTGCGTTGGCGGGCAAGGGCGGTCTTCGCGCCCGCATCTTGTCCACAGGCGAACTGCGCACCGGGATGCAGGCGGGTCCGCGGGCGGCGAGGTCCGGCGGAACGAGTCGGGAGGCGGCGACATGAGCGCCGGTCAATCGACGCCGGTGCCCTGGACCGGCGTGGTGCTGGCCGGCGGAGCGTCCTCGCGCATGGGGACGGACAAGGCCTGGATCGAGTGGAGGGGCGAACCGATGATCGTGCGGCAGGCGCGGCTCCTGCGCGAGGCCGGTGCGTCGGAGGTGCTGGTCTCCGGACGCGCCGGGGTCGATTACGCGGTTTGCCGTGCGCGGGTCGTCATCGATGAACTCCCGGGGCAGGGGCCGCTCGCCGGAATCGCCGCCGCCCTGCGCCAGGCGGCCCATCCGCTCGTCCTGTTGCTGGCGGTGGACCTGCCTCGGATGGAGCAAGAGGTCCTGCGTCTGCTGCTGGACCGGAGTTCAACAGATACCGGAGCGGTGCCCTGGGTGAATGGGCGGTGTGAGCCATTGGCTGCTGTCTATCCGCGGGCCGAAGCTGGCTCAGCCCAGGCGCGCGTCGCCGACGGTCGCCTGGCCGTGCAGGAGTGGGTTGCCGAGATGGTCGGCGCGGGGCGCGTGGTGCGGGTCGAGGTTCCGCCGCTTCGCGACGGGTGCTTCGCAAACTGGAACACACCGGCGGACGTCGCGAGCGAAGCACGGCTGGGCGCCGGCGGCGCGGATCGCTAGGTTGATGCCGTGTCGACGACGGATGTTTCTTCCCGCCTGGTGGACGCGCTGCAGCGCCACTTCGGCTTCGGCAGCTTCCGGCCCTTTCAGGAGCCGATCATGCAGGATGCGCTGGCCGGTCGTGATGTGTTCGCTGTGTTGCCGACCGGTGGCGGCAAGTCCCTTTGCTTCCAGTTGCCCGCGCTGGTGCGTCCCGGCCTCACGGTCGTCATCTCGCCCCTGATCGCGCTGATGAAGGACCAGGTCGACGGGCTGCAGGCGGCCGGCATTCCAGCCACCTTCCTGAACTCGTCGCTGGCGCTGGGCGAGTCCCGGCCGCGCCTGCGCGGACTCTGGGCCGGAGAATACAAGCTGCTCTACGTCGCGCCCGAGCGCCTGCTGCTCTCGGGATTTCTCGAGGATCTCAAGCAATGGAACGTGCATCAGTGGGCCATCGACGAGGCGCACTGCGTCAGCGAATGGGGACACGACTTTCGTCCCGAGTACCGGCAGCTGGCGGATGTGCGCGACCATTTCCCCGGCGTGCCGATGATGGCCCTGACCGCCACGGCCACGCCGCGGGTACGCGACGACATCGTGCGCCAGTTGAAACTGCGCGATCCTTCGGTCCATGTGGCGACCTTCAACCGCCCCAACCTGACCTATCGCGTGGTGGCCAAGGATGGCGGGTACGAACAGTTGCTGCGCCTCATCCGTTCGAAGGGCTGGGAGTCCGGCATCGTCTACGCCCAGAGCCGCAAATCCTGCGACAGCCTTGCCGCGCGCCTGCGGCTGGATGGCGTGTCGGCGGTCTCCTACCACGCGGGGCTCGATCCCGCGGAACGGGTGCGGAACCAGGAACAGTTCCTGCGCGACGAGGTGAAGGTGGTTTGCGCGACCATCGCGTTCGGCATGGGCATCCACAAACCGAACGTGCGGTTCATCGTGCACTACGACCTGCCGAAGAACATCGAGGGTTACTATCAGGAAACCGGCCGGGCCGGACGTGACGGTCTCCCTGGCGACTGCCTGCTCCTGTTCAGCCCGGGCGACGTGCGCAAGCAGATGCAGTTCATTGAGGAGAAGGCCGATCCGCAGGAGCAGGCCGTAGCGCGCGCGCAGCTCCGCCAGATGCTGCATTACGCGGAGACCGCCGCCTGCCGGCGCGCGGAGCTGCTGGGATACTTCGGTGAGACCTGGACGGAAATCCCCTGTGGCGGGTGTGACAACTGCCTGCACCCGCGCGGCACGTATGACGGCACCCTCGAAGCGCAGAAGTTCCTCTCGTGCGTCTTCCGCGTGCGGCAGCACAGCCGCTTCGGGGTCGGGATCCAACACCTGGTCGACGTCCTGCGCGGCGCGGACACCGAGCGCATCCGGCGCTGGGGGCACGATCAGGTCTCGACCTACGGCATCGGGAAGGATCTCGACAAGTCGGAGTGGTCGCGCGTGGCGCGCGAGCTGTTGCGGCTGGGTTACCTGAGCCAGGACCAGGGCCAGTTAGCGACCGTGAGCCTGACCGACGCGGGCCGCGAAGTGCTGCGTTCCCGCCAGTCCATCACCCTCACGCGACCGGTCTCGGCGCCCGCGGCGCCGCGCACGCGCGCAGGTGAGATCGAGTGCGACGAACCCCTCTTCGAGGCACTCCGAAAGGTGCGCAAGCGACTGGCCGACGAGATGGGCGTGCCCTCCTACATCGTCTTCGGCGATGTCTCGCTGCGTCAGATGGCGCGCACGTACCCGGTGGACGACGAAATGTTCCGCCGGATTCAGGGCGTGGGCGACCGGAAGCTGCGCGAGTTCGGTCCCGTGTTCATGGCGGAGATAGCCGAACACGTCCGACAGCACGGACGCAGGACCTTCTGAGCGTCGCGGGAGCCGGAGAATCGACTCGCGTCGGCGCGGATTCTCAGAACACGCCGAGCAACCGCAGCGACGCGACCACCGCGAAGGCGAGCACCAGCCCGTCGAACCAGCGCTGCGACAGGCGCGCCACCACCCAGCGCCCGAGGAGAAGTCCCGCTGCGATGGCCGGCACCAGCAGCGCGTTGAAACCGAGGGTGGCCGGCGTGATGAGACCGAGCTGCACGCTGAACGGCACTTTGATGAGGTTGATCAGCAGGAAGAACCACGCCGCCGTGCCGACGAAGCCGTCCTTGGGCAGCGAGACCGCGAGGAGATAGAGGCCCATCACCGGCCCCGCCGCATTGGCGAGCATGGTGGTCACGCCCGCCAGGAATCCCATCGACCACGCGAACGCGGTGGAGTGCGGCACTTTCTGCCAGGCCTCAGGCTTCCAGTCGCGGAAGGCCTGCAGCGCGGCAAGCGCGAGCACAATGCCGCCGATCAGGGGGTTGAAGACGGCGTTGGGGATGCGCCCCATGAAGAACCAACCCACGACCACGCCGATCACGGCGGGCGGCAGCGTGCGCGCCACGTGCGGCCACTGCGCGTGGCGACGGAAGAGCGCCACCGCCCCGAGATCGCCCGCCACCAGCAGGGGCAGGACGATGCCGGTGGACTGAATCCCCGGGAATAGCTGCGCGAACAACACGACGTGCAGCAGGCTGATTCCGGGAAGTCCGCTCTTGGAAACCCCCACGCCGAGGGCCGCGATCACAGCGATCCACCACTCCTGAACGGACAGATCGGGCAGCATCCCGCGACGAGGCTGGACCCGCGCCCCGCTTCACCGCAAGCCCGCTGGCCCCCTGCGAAGGCTGCTACACAGCCGGCGGCGGGGACTGCCGGTAGCTGGCCACGACCCATTCGGAGAGCGTCTTGTCCGGTGCCTGGACCGCCGCCGCGTCGAGGAGGAATTCCTTCTGACCGGAGTTCTGCGCGATGAGTTTCAGGCCGAACTGGAAATCGCGGAACTTGTCGGCGCAGAGGTCGCGCACGGGACGACGCAGCGATTCCGCTTCGGCGATCAGCGCTTCGGCGGCGTCGTCGGTGAAGCGCAGATCCAGGCCGTGGGATTGCCGGAACCGCTCGGCGTATTCGTCCACGATGCAACGGAGCGTGGCCCGGTGTTCGCGCGCCTGCTCCGCGAGCAGTCCTGCCAGGGCTGCTTTGGGTGAGTCGACCAGCGCGCCGTCGACGACGAATCGTTTCACGTCGGTCGAGGGCAGTTCGAACTTCAATTCGCGGAAGACGCGTTCGCAGACGGTCATGAGTCCGCGCGCGCCGGTCTTTTCGGCGGCAGCCTGGGCGGCGATGCGGCGGAGTCCGTCCTCCTGAAAGAGGATCTCGATCCCGTACGCGCCGAAGGCCTGTTCGATCTGGCGGATGATGCTGCCTTCGGAGGCCTTGAGAATCTCGAAGAGATCCGTCTCGCCGAGCTGGTGGCAGACGACGCGTACGGGCAGGCGCCCGATGAACTCGGGTTCGAAACCAAAGTCGACGAAGTCCCGTGTCTCGGCGGCGGCCAGCAGATCGACCGTGGCGTCAGCTCCCGGCGCGGCCGCGCCGCTGGCGGCGGCGAAACCGATCGTGGCCTCGCGCGCGCGCTTGGCGACGATCTTCTCGAGCCCGCTGAACGCGCCGCTGACGATGAAGAGAATGTGTTTCGTGTTGATCGTCGACGGCTGTTTCCTCCCACCGCGTTGCAGGTCCATCATGGCCTGGAACTGGCCCGCCATGTCGTTCGGCGCGCGGACCGGCACCTCGGTTTCCTCCATGAGTTTGAGGAGGTTGGTTTGCACGCCGCGGCCGCTGACATCGCGACCGGAGAGATTGGAGGCGGAAGCGATCTTGTCGATCTCGTCGATGTAGACGATGCCGAAGCGCGCGCGCTCGACGTCGCCTTCGGCCCGCCGCACGAGGTCGCGGACCAGATCCTCGACGTCGCCACCCACGTAGCCGGTCTCGGAGAATTTGGTGGCATCGGCCTTCACGAACGGCACGCCGATCAGTTCGGCCACGCTGCGAATGAGGTAGGTCTTACCGACGCCGGTGGGACCCAGGAGAATGACGTTCTGTTTGGAATAGTTGCCGAGTTCGCGGCCGGCGATGGCCTGGCGAACTGCGTGGTAGTGGTCGCACAGCGCCACGCTGAGCACCTTTTTGGCTTCGTCCTGCCGGATCACGAAACGATCGAGATGCGCCTTCACCTCGCGCGGCTTGAACTGGAATTGGCCGAGGTCCGGGGCGGGGGCGGCGGGTGGGGAGTCGGATCTGCCGGAACCGGTGGGTCCGGCGGCGGGCGGCTTCTCCGAAGGCGGCGTCGAAAAGAGGGTGGCGCCCGGGAAACTCTGCCGCAGCAGGTCCTGAAGGCGCTTCTGGATTTCCTCGGGGGGAAGGGGGCCGGAGCTGTGTTCGCGTGCCATCGCGGGCGCATTCTAGCGCGGGTTCAGCGCCCGTAAAACCTGGGCGCGCGAGCGCGAAAGCCGTTGCCGGGAAGGATTTTGGATTCCGCCGGGAGGGGGGTTGTGGTAATCGGCGGACGTCATGCAGGCAAGCGAACGCCGGGCGCGGATTCGACGGACGACCCAGGAGACGAAGATCGCCGTGGATCTGTGCGTGGATGGGCGTGGTCGCTCAACCATCCGGACCGGGGTGGCGTTCTTCGACCACATGTTGACCCTGTTCGCGAAGCACGCGGTGGTGGACCTGACCTTGCGCTGTCGCGGTGACCTGGAGGTGGACGCGCATCACACGGTCGAGGACTGCGGCATTGCGCTGGGGCAGGCGTTTCTGGCGGCCCTGGGGGACAAACGTGGGATCCGCCGTTACGGAGCGGGTTTCCACCCGCGCAACCCGTTCACCGGCGAAGCATTTGTGCCCATGGACGAGACTCTGGCGCGGGCCGTCATCGATTTCTGCGGGCGACCGACCCTCGTCTGGCGGGGGATG
>CAZYJB010000139.1:0-1757 GCA_964647675.1 uncultured Verrucomicrobiota bacterium
GCTTCGATGCGGGGGCGGGATCGGCAGGTGACATTTCGATCCGAGCACCCGACTTACGCGTGCTCGGCTCGGGCCAGATCATGAGCTTGAGCGAGGGACCGGGAGCCGGCGGGCGGATTTCATTGTCGGGGGAGACGTTGGTGCTCGAGGGGTCCGCAGACAGTCTTGGGGAGAGGGCCTCCATCAGCACGCTCGCCAACGGATTCTCCTTCGACGGAATCCCGGTGGCGGGGCCCGCCGGAGACATTCAACTGAACTTCCGTGACATCGAATTCGGGAACGGATTCGAGGTGGACTCCTCTTCGAATGGAAGCGGTCCCGCCGGCAACATTCTGATCCAGGCGACAAGGCTTCGACTTCGCGGGAATGACATCGAATCGGGAATCTGGTCGCAGTCCAATTCATTCGACGAAGGGTCGCCTCAAGGTCGCGCCGGCAATATTCGGATCGTCACGGAGGAGTTCAGGATCGAGCAATTCGGATCCGTATCCGCGGCGACCGAGGGCACCGGACCGGGTGGATCGGTTGACATTCGGGCTGGAATCCTCCGAACGGAAGGGCTGGAGATCGCGATCTCCACGAGTTCCCTGGACTCCGGTCCGCGAGCGGGGCGAGCCGGGGATCTCTCCATCGAGGGACGACAGATCGATTTAGGATCGGGAACCACCGTCTCGTCGAAGAGCGACGGCCCGGCCGATGCGGGAAGCGTGAAGGTGGTGGGTCTGGATGGGGTTCGCGTCGCCGACGCGGCGGTGCTGGTCGATTCGGCAGGGGGCAACGGGGGCAGTGTCACTGTCGAGTCGGGTGGCGTGGTATCGGTTCGCACGGGCACGATCGGCGCGTCGGCGTGGCTGCTCGGCGGCCAGGTCTGGATCCGGTCAGCCGCCCTCCTGATCAATGGGAGCACCCTCCACGCCGAAGCAGAACAGGGCAACGGTGGGGTGGTGGTCATCGGGACTGGGTTGTATCTCCGCCTTGGCGAAAACTCGGTGAGTGTGAAATCCCGCAACGAATCAGCACAATCCGGGACGTTGACGGTCGATTCGGCTCTGGATCTGACCGGGAGCCTTCTGGTGCTTCCGGGGGATGTCTGGTCGGAGGGCGTGGAGGTGCTGGAGGGATGTGCTCGCCGGAATCCGCGTTCGAACAGCCTTCTGGTTCGCGGCAAGGGCGGGTCCCCGGCCAGTCCAGTGCCGCCTTGGTTGCTCTCTTCGTTCCGCGCTGCCAAATCCGTCCCATGAACCCTCTCCAAGCGCCATGGTGCGATCACGCATTCCCCGCTTCGTGGAGCGTTCTGCTGGGCCTTGGGCTCTGGCTGGCGACCGGTGCCGCGGCGGTGGCCTTGGCAGGGGCAGCAGATTCTTCGCGGACCTCGTCGCGTGCCCGGGACACGGCGCGGATGGAGGCGGAGGCGGAGGCCGCACAACGGCGGGATGATCTGGGGGAGGTGGTTCGGTCCCGATTGGCCCTTGGTGAATTGCACTTGGAAGGGGGGCACTTCTGCGCGGCTACCGAACAACTCGAGAAGGTGCTCCCGCTGGCCGATGCGACGGGCAATCCGGAATGGGCGATGAGAGCGCGATTGGCGCTCGGTGTCCTGAATTTGCGGGCACGTCGACTACCACAGGCCGGAACCTGGCTGGAAGCCGCGCTGGGTTTCGCCCGCGGGCTGACGAATCGGGCGGTGGAAGCGGAGATCCGTGCGTCGCAAGGATTCCTGGCCTTATCCGATCGATCGGCGACTCCCACTATGGGGC
>CAZYJB010000139.1:1767-8175 GCA_964647675.1 uncultured Verrucomicrobiota bacterium
GCTGATCTCGGGGCGAGCGTTCGAATTGGATGAGGAACTCCCTGCCAGTTCTGGCACCGATGAGGCCAGGGAGTATTTCGAGGATTCGATGGGACTCGCAGAGGGGGTCGCCGACCTCGGATTGCGCGCGGGCATTTTGCTCCAAGCGGCGAGGGGCTTGCTGCTGATGGGCGCGACCGAGCGGTCCCGCGATGCGGTCGAGAACGCCCTGGGGCTCCTGGCCGAAGAGGATTCAGGGGCGGCGCCCATGCTGCTGGCATCCTGCGGGCGCGCGTTGGGGGACCTGGCGTACTCCTTCGATCCACCGCATGAGGGGTTGCTCGCCCAATCGACCGCTGCCTGCCGAAGAGCACGTCGGGCGGCAGGCTCTCGGGACTCCAGAGTGGGAAGCTATGCCGCCGGCTACTTGGGCGCCTTGGCGCTGCGGGAACGAAACCTGCCGCTAGCCATGGAACTCACTCTCGAAGCGCTGGAGGCGGCAGGCAAAAGCGAAAATGACGAGGCGCGCTTCGAATGGACCTGGCAGGCAGCACGTGTGTTGTGGGCTCAGACCAACCTCATCGCCGCAAGCGACACCTACACGCAGGCCGTCGATTTGCTGAGATCGTCCCGATCGGAGCGGAGGTGGGGCCCGCTGCGGGGAATTCGGGGCAGCCCGTTCCCGGGCGAGTCCCTGGCTGAACTCTATTACGAGCGAGCCGACCTCCTGCTCCGCCTGGCGCGTGAGATGCCCCAGGGCGAGCGACGACAGTCGATGCTTTCCGAGGTCCGACGAACCATCGAGTTCCTCCGCGTCGACGAGTTGGATGACTACTATCTGGAGGAGGAGTGTGCGGGACTCGTGCAGACTAAAGTGGATTCGCTCGACCGGGTCTCGGCCGGGGTGGCGGTGCTCTACCTGTTTCCCTTGGCGGATCGGACCGAGGTTCTCGTGCGATGGCCCACAGGCTTGGAGCCCGAACGGGTGCAGGTCCCGGGAGCCACCATTCGGGCTGTCGCGCGTTCGTTGAGAGCCCACCTCTCGACCGGCGCAAGGAAGGAGGAACGCGAGGAGGCCCGACAGTTGTGGGATTGGTTGATCCAGCCGATCTATGCGCGCCTCGAACGGGAGCGCATCCACACCCTCGTGTTTGTCCCGGATGGAGAGTTGGCGCAGGTGCCACCAGGAGCCTTTCGCGGACCCGACGGCTTCCTGATCGAGCGGTTCGCGGTAGCGGTCTCGCCGGGGCTGTCGTTGATGAAGGCAGAGCCCCTGAGGCGTCATCGCCTCCAACCGTTGCTCTGCGGGATCTCTCAGTCCTGGTCCAATTTCCCAGCCCTGACTGCCGTTGCGCAGGAGTTGTCGGGCATCCGCAGCAATAGCCATGGTGGGAAGCAGTTGCTGAATCCTGAATTCACGACCAGCGCCTTTGCCCGGGAACTGCGCGGAGGTCGCTACTCGGTCGTTCATATCGCCTCTCACGGTGTCTTCGGAGGCGACGCGAGCCGCACCTTCGTGCTGGCGGACCAGGGGCAGCGGATCACCATGGATTTTCTCGAAGAGTGCGTGCTTCCCAGGATGCTGAGTCCGCGTCCGATCGAACTCCTGGTTCTCTCGGCCTGCGAGACGGCGGCCGGGGACGATCGGGCGGCCTTCGGCCTCGCCGGGATCGCCGTGAAATCCGGCGCGCGGACGGCGGTGGCCTCCCTGTGGCGGGTGAACGACCCGTCGACGCGCGACCTGATGATCGCCTTTTATCAAGGCCTCCGAGATGAACCCGCGGCCTCCCGCGCCCAGGTTCTCCAGCGTGCCCAGCGGCAGATGATCCTCAGTGAAAACTACCGCGACCCCTACTACTGGTCTCCCTTCATTCTCGTCGGCCAGTGGGAGGACGCCCCGGCCTCGCCGCCTCGGGCGCCCTCCAGAATCCGTCCCCGCAGGACCCCACTCGCTTTTCAGGAAGGCTCGAATCCCGGCGGCGGCGCCCCGCATTGAATCGGCCTACTCTCCTGGCTCGAGGCGTCGTTGCGCACCTTCGGAGTAATCCCTTGGAACCACGCGGTACGGCATGCTCTTCACGATGCAGTCCGGAAAAGCGGTACTTCTCGATTCCCGCTGGCTCGTCGCCGGGTTCCACCAGGCCAGCCACCGGGTCAGTGGGGGATGGACGGAGTGCGAGTCGGCGACGGACAGCCATGCCTCCCTGGCGAGGTCCGAGACCGGTAGGACCGGGACGTTTCCAGCGCGGATCGCGTTTGCGCCCCGGACCATTCCCCGGTCATCCACGTTAATGCGCGGCTGTTCGATGCCGCTCAAATCAAGGGAATGCTGGGGGGACCAGCGCATCCCCACGGTCACAATCTGCTCCGGACCCACCGGCCACTCCCTGACGCGGATCGGGCGGGTGGAGACGGATTCCATGGGGCGCAGTTTTCCCGAGCTACGAAGCGGAACGCGAACGATGCCGAAGGCGGCATCGACACAAAAGACGGTGGGAACCAGGTCTGACGGACCGGAGTTCGAAACCGTGACCGAGACAAAGTCGCCGGCGCGCACGAATCGACCCTGCGACGGGCCGGGCCACGGTTCACCGGCGAGATCGGTGCGTTCGCGGTGGATCCGTAGTGAGGTCGTGAGATTCGGTTGGTCCGGACCGCCAGTTTGCAGTGCAGCGGATCGGCTCATGCGCAGGAAGCTGGTCGCTTTGGCGACCCGATGAAGCACGTCTGCGAGGCGTGTGATGGATTCGCTATCCCCTCCGTCCCGCGGCGCGGGGAACTGGAGCCCGGCGGCGTGGCTCTCCTCCAGTTGCTTGGGGACCTTGCCGGCGAAGAGACGAGGCGCGGGTGTCAGGACGATGCGCGTTTCTCCCTCGGCGGTTGTTCGGGAGGCGAGGTTCCAATCGCTCTGATCGGAGCTTGGGACCCGCTCGAGGCGTCCCTGGGTCAGGCGGTGGACAGTCAGGCTGGCCCAAAGTGCCTCCAACGACCGGTCAAAAGGAATCGCGCCGAGCGCAGGTGTCCCGGATTCGAGTTGGTCCGCTGCCTGAAGAGCGATTCGCAGGCGGTAGTCTGCCGGTCCAAAAGCCACTAACTCGCACCGGGCGCCGTCGGGAAGCGAGTCGATCGGCACTTTGTCGGAATCCCCGAAGGCGCAAGGGCGAACGGAGGCACGCGCCGGTTGTGCCGTCACCACTTCGACGTAGCCGATTGGCTTGGGCGATGCACTCCAAGTGGCGAGCGGGAGGACGCCCAGGACGCTGCCCGGAGTCCATCCGCCGAGCAGACCACCTGTGATTTCGAGGGACTGGCCACCGGCTCGACGTTGGAGAAAAACCAACCGGGAGGAGGGCCAATCATTGGCGCCCAGCACGACACGATGCTCGTCCGATCCATGGATGAAAGGTGTCGGGCCGCCCTGCGGCCTTGATCGGTAGGCAGCCAGCACTTGCTCCATCAGTTCCGTGTAGGTGATCGGCCGCTTCGTACGGAAAAGCGTCTCCGCGAGGGTGTAGGTGAAGATGCCGTGCGTCTCGTTCGGTGCTCCCGTCGGCGATTCCTCGAACGTCAGTTCGTCCGCTCCGCAGGCATACATCCCGACGAAACCTCCACTCGATCTTCCGCGCGTCGGCAATTCCCCTGGAACCGAACGCGGCGCGGCAGGGGTGGAGCGGATCCCTGAGGATCGGCGCGTCGTGACGGCTGCGCGGGGGAACAGGGATGCCGACGGAATCCGGCGTGCCACTGCGACGGCGGTCGAACCGGTGCGCGAAAGTGTGCCCGAATGACAGCAATCCGCGATGAACCAGACGAAAGCACCGCGCTCGCGGAGCCTTTGAAGAAGGCGGTCGATTTCATCATCCGGAAGGCCGTTGACGATGCTCTGAGTGGCCTCGTCCCACGGTTGGGCATCGGAAGGCAGGAAGACCTCGTCCCGTCCGTCGGGTTCGGCGTTCTCCGGATCCGCGGACATGGGCCGTCGCGTGCCATGCCCGCTCAGATAGACAACGAGTTGTTCGCCGGGGAGCGCCTCCAGGGCCATTCGATTCAAGGCGGCAACAATGTTGGTCTTGGTGGGGGGAAGGCACCCTGGCAGGTCCGCGAGCGTGACAATGCCATCGGATGCAAAGCCGAATCGCTCGAGAACCCGGCGCACCAACACCACGTCGTTGGTGGGGCCGCGCAGCGGTGTCACCGCGGGATGATGGGTCAGCGCCGGGTACTGCGTTACCCCGACCAGCAAGGCGCGATTGGCCGCCTTCGCTTCCACGAGGCTCGAAGCGATTCCCAGCATCACGAGGAAAACTAGCATGACCCGGTTCCCTCTCATGGGGGCAAGCGATCCCCGGAACGGCCCTCGGTAGTCAAGTGGTTATCAAACGTGGAGGTGCCGGATTCACGAGGTTGACCGGCAAGCCAAGGGAGGCAGAGTCCGGCCAACCTGCCGATCCGACGTGGCGGAGCGATGAGGTCGACTTTCATGTTCAACCGGTACCGCAAATGGAAGCACGTCCTGGTGCCTCCGCTGGTCGCCCTGGGGTTGATCCTGATGTCCGGGGAGCCTGAAGAGTCCGCACGCTGGTACGCGGGAATCGCCATCGTCGCCCTCCTGGGGGCGGCCTACCTGATCGAGGAGATGGCGTGGATGGCGAGGAATCAAGGGCGCCCGTGTGATTCATGTGGGCGCGCGTACACGCCCAGGGCGTTCCGTCTCAGTTCCCGCTGCCCTCATTGCGGCCAGGTGCTCCAGTGAATCGATTCATGGACCCTCTGGCCGTGACCGGCCATCGCCGGCCTTTTTCCTTGCGCCACGAGGAGTGAATCCGGTCGGTTTTGCGCGACGCATGATCACCCGATTTTTGGCCCTCCTTCTTTGCTGCCTGCCCGCTGCGGGGGCGCCAATCCGTGTCCTGGTGTGGGACGAACAACAACCGGAACAGCGGAAGGTCTACACGAACTTCCTTGGCAACCATGTTGCGGCGCAGCTTCGGTTGAATCCGGAACTCGAGGTCCGTTCCGCCAACCTGAACGAGCCGCACCAGGGGCTCACCAAGGAGGTTCTCGATTCGACGGATGTGCTCATCTGGTGGAGTCACGTGCGACAGGACGACGTTCCGAACCAGACGGCGGACGCGATCGTGGAACGGGTCAAGCGAGGCAAACTCGCGCTGATGGCGCTGCACTCCGCCCATTGGTCGGCGCCCTTCCGATCGGCGATGGAGGCACGATTGGTGCAGGAGACCGTCAAGCTGTTGCCCGCATCCGAACGGGGGGCGATACTGCCTGAGTTCATCCAGTGGCGTAGTCGTGTCACGCCGGCGCGCACCGAGAATCCGCGGTTCGATACGCGGATCGAGAAGCGGGCGGACGGCACCTGGCACCTGCTGATCGAACGTCCCTCGTGCGTCTTCCCGAGTTGCTGCACTGCCGTCCAGCCGAGCACCCTCACGACGCTGCTCCCGGAGCACCCGATCGCGCAGGGATTGCCCCGTCAGTTCGTCCTTCCCGAGACGGAGATGTACGACGAGCCGTTCCATGTGCCGGAGCCTGACGAGGTGGTTTTCCGCGAGGCCTGGGCGGGCGGTGAAACCTTCCGAAGTGGCATGCTCTGGAAGCTGGGGCTGGGGCAGGTCTTCTACTTTCGTCCGGGTCACGAAACCTACCGGGTCTTTACCGAACCGCTCCCGATGAAGGTGTTGGAGAATGCTTCCCTGTTCCTCGGAAGGGAGATCCAGAATGTCGCCACACGACCGTCGATGGAACACGTGAAGCTCCTGGTCTTCTCGAAGACCGCGTGGTACCGGCATCCCGCCATCCCCATGGTGAACGATTTTCTGGCGGAGCTCGGCCGCGAGCGCGGCTTCAAGGTCGACGTGACAGAGGACGCGTCCGCCTTCACCGCCGCGAATCTCGCGAAGTACAACGTCGCGCTGTTCAGCAGCACCACGGATATCGGCAAGTCACTGGATGACGCGCAGAAGAAGGCGTTCATCGACTGGTTCCGCGGGGGGCGTGCGCTGGTCGCCCTGCATGCGGCGGGAGTGCACCACGACACCTGGCCCTGGTTCAGCGAGTTGTTCGGCACCGATTTCAACAGCGATTCGGAGTACGTCCCGGGAACGGTGCTGGTCGATCCAGCCGCGAGGAATCATGCGATTCTCAAGGACTTGGCGCCGAAGTTCACGCTGGAGGGCGACTGGCTGAACTTTCAGCGGAGCGTGCGCGACCTTCCCGGAGTCCAGGTGCTGCTCACCATTGACGAGACGAGCTACGATCCGGTGCGGCCCGAGTTCAAGAAGCGCAACGGCAAACCCATGGGAGCGGATCATCCCATTGCCTGGACGCGTGCGTTCGAGGGCGGCCGTTTCCTCTACACGATGATCGGACACGACACGCGGCCGCTGGAGACCCGTTTCGGTCAGGAGCACC
>CAZYJB010000140.1:0-2202 GCA_964647675.1 uncultured Verrucomicrobiota bacterium
AACGACGGCGACCTCGACGCCCCCGGTCAGCAGGGCTGGGGCGGCCTCGGCGCGCACTCGATCGTCTTCGGCAAGACGCCGGGCGAAACCGCGCTGGTCACGCTCGCCGCGGTGAACGACATCGAGCCGGGCAAGGAGTTCTACACCGCCAACGCGGCACCCAAGCCCATCGTCGTGGACGGCAAGCTCGACGAGTGGACCGGTGTGCCCGTGCTTTCGGATCCGAAGTTCTCCATACCGAAGGGCTCGGGCCGCGGCGGGAATCTCGTGCTGTTCGAACTCTACGACGCAGGTGGCCCGGGCACCGCGGTGTGGACCGGTCCGGACGATCATACCTCGGCCGTCCAGGTGGTCTACGATTCGGCGAACATCTATTTCGGGTTCGTCGTGACCGACGAGTATCACGAAAACGCGGCCAACAGCGCGTGGAATGGCGACTCGATCCAGCTCATGATCGCCAACGACAAGCGCGACACGCAGGTGGCGCTCTACAATTACGCGCTTGGCGGCGTCGAGGATGCGCTCGGCGAAGTGATCGTAATGCACGAGGCCGGTCCCGGCGGCACCGAGGCCGTCGTGACGCGCAACTCGACCACCAAACGCACCACATACGAAATCAAGCTGCCCAAGGAGGCCCTCGCCTTGGATTCGATCGCCCTCGGCACGCAGTTCGGTCTCGGCATGGCCATCAACGACGGCGATCTCGACGCACCTGGTCAGCAGGGCTGGGGCGGTCTCGGCGCGCACTCGATCGTTTTCGGCAAAACGCCGGGCGAAACCGCCCTGGTCACCCTCGGCACGGGCAGTGCCAGCGCCGATCTGGCGTTCCTCTCGGCGGTCAACCCGACCATCGGCGGGTTCAGCTTCCGCGCGAATGACAAGGGCAGCTCGGTGGTCGATCCGGCATCGGTGAAACTGGTGATCGACGGCGTGACGGTGACGCTCGTGGCGAGTCCCAAGAACATCGACGCCACCGATTTCACCTACACCAGCCCGACGCCGTATGGTCCGAACTCGGAGCACACCTACTCGATCGAGCTCAAGGATACCGCGGGCCGGGTCGTGGCCACTTCGGGCACGTTCAAGACCATCTACTACGGCGTGCTGGCACGTAGCGCACAGGCCGCCACGGTCGATACGTCGAAGCGCGGCTTCCTCTGGAGCATCTTCCAGAACGAAACCTATACCCACACCAGCCTGGCTGAAACCGAGCTGGCGCTGGCCGGCCAGTTGAAGGACGTGGATGGCAATCCGGTCTCCGACAACTTCGCCGAGCCGACCGCCATCGGCAACGCGCTCGCCAACGGTACCAAGGTCGGTGCGTTGGTGCGGTTCGAGATCGAGACGGTCATCAACCTCAGCCAGCTCGGCGGCGAGGCGAATGGCAATTTCACCCCCGACGACCAGATGCCTGGCCTTCCCGGCGTGAACGGCTCCGACGAGGGCGTCGATGGCGAGGCCATCACTTATGTCGAACTGCCCGCCGGCTGGTTGAAGCTGGGCGTCAACAGCGATGACGGCTTCCGCATGCAGGCCGGCTACATCGGCAAGCCGGCGGATGCCATCCTGCTGGGCCAGTTCGACGGCCCGCGCGGCGCTTCCGACACCACCTTTGACGTGTACGTCCAGGACGCTGGCACCTATCCGATCCGCACGATCTGGCAGGATGGCGGCGGCGGCGGCAACCTTGAGATCTTCTCGGTGAAAGCCGACGGCACCAAGGTGCTGATCAACGACACCGCCAACGGCGGGCTGCGCTCGTACCGCGCGGGAACCGCACCGACCAAGCCGGTCGGTGAACTCAAGTTCTCGAAGATCCAGAAGAATGCCAACGGCTCGATCACCATCGAGTGGACCGGCGGCGGGACGCTGCAGGCTTCCCCGTCGGTGACCGGACCCTGGCAGGACGTCGCGGGGGCAGCTTCTCCGTACGTGTTCACGCCGACGGCCACGCAGCCAGTGCTGTTCGGGCGTCTGCGCCAGTAGTTCCCGTCCAACCGGGGAGGCGGTTCGTCCGCCTTTCATTCCCCTTCGAGGGGCCGGACGCGAGTCCGGCCCCTTTGCATTTTGGGGTCGCATCCCGCGGACATTTGTGGAGCTGCGGCAAAAGCAATTTCGAATTCTTCCGATAAGTTCCGGTGGGGGAGTGCTCCAGCGCAAAAGATGCGGGGAATGAACTCGACAGCCCCGGGTGCGCCAAGG
>CAZYJB010000140.1:2212-8165 GCA_964647675.1 uncultured Verrucomicrobiota bacterium
GGAAAACCCCCGGAGAGTTATGAAGGTCATCCTTCCCAACTGCCGGAACCAATTCACGCCGGCGGACTTTCGTTTCATCACCTCGACCCTCGCGCGGTCGGACACGCAACAGCGCGCGGTGATGGAGCTGTTATCGGATTCCGACACGCGGGACCGCCTCCTGGACGAGGAGACGCTGTATCGCTCGCTGCACGACTCGCCGGCGTGCTCCGAGGTGTCCGAGCACTGTTACTTCTACGTCCTCGTGCGGCACGTGCTGCGCAAGGCCGGCATCGAGGATCGTCGCCTGGCCGATTACGTGGCCGAGATGCTGGCGGGTTTCGTGCGCGAGGAACACGCCTCGCCGCTGCGCGGCGACGACGGTCGGCCCATGCATTATGTCTTCGAGATGCTTGCCGCCCTTCAGAAGGCCGACGACCGCACACGTTTCTGCATCCAGGCCCATCTGGGTAACCACACGCTCTTCGTCACCGGGCTGTTCCCGGAGCGCATCCGTCGGCAGACCGAGCGTCGCGGTGCGCCCGGCATCGAGTTCTACGAAGGCATGGGAAGCAGCCAGTTCAAGGCCGCCAGCGACCATCGCCTGGCCGGCCGCTATGAAGTGGACGACGTGCTGGCCAACCTGGCGGAAGCCTTCCGTGAAGTGCGCCGCGCGCTGAATGAGTTGTCCGATCGCGTGGTCTCGATCGGGTAGGACAGCTGATTGGGGATAGGTCAGGGAGGGTGGGTCGCGAGCTCCGACTCGCGATTCGGCATCCCGTGGGATGCCGACCCAGGCCATTCTTCCTTACCTGTGGCGCGGTGACCGGGCCGGGCCTTTTCGGGGCAATGCCCCGACTCATCGGACGGAGCGACGAGCCACCCCACAGCGTCGGCGAGGACCCTGGCAGCGAACGTTTGGCGGCGAGTTCCAAATCGAGCGCCCCGGAGGTGGGTCCGGAATCGCCGCATCGACACCTTCCGGACCGGCCGGCTAGTTTCGGCGTGTCTTGAGACGCGCCCCCGACCTGCACCTCCCCGAGGTACGCCTGCTGTGCGAGTTGATCGCGCTGCCGAGCGTCAATCCGGCGTTTCTGCCGGCGGGCGACCCGCGCGCCGGCGAATCGCGGGTGGGGGATTTCGTTGCATCGGTGGCGGCGAAGGCGGGCTTGGCGATCGAGGTTCGCGACGTGTTTCCCGGCCGGCGCAACATCCTGGCCACCTACACCCCGCCCGGTCGCGTGCGGCAACGCGTCGTCCTGGCGCCACACCTGGATACCGTGGGCGGTTCCGACGGCGATGATTCGATCTTCGAGCCGCGGGTGGAGCACGGTCGCGTCTGGGGAAGGGGCGCCTGCGACACCAAGGGCAGCGTGTCGGCCTTCCTTTCCGCCCTCATCCAGATGGTGTCCGCGACCGCCCGTCCGCAATCGACGGAAGTGCTCTTCGTCGGCCTCGTCGACGAAGAGAACGGGCAGGCAGGCTCCCGCGCCTTGGTTCGTGCCGGCTTCCGAGCCGACCTCGGCATTGTGGGTGAGCCGACACGCCTCGGGGTTGTCACGGCTCACAAAGGTGATGTCTGGGCGCGGCTCGCCGTGCGGGGCAAGGCGGCGCATGGATCGTGCCCGGAACGCGGCGTGAATGCCGTGCGTCTCATGGCGCGCGCCGTCGAGTTGCTCGAGGGCGACTACGCGAAAGCCATCGCGCACCGACGGCACCCGCTGCTGGGACGTCCCACGGTCAACGTGGGTCTCATCCGCGGCGGCACCCAGCCGAACATCGTGCCCGACCGTTGCGTGATTGAAGTGGACCGCCGCACCGTGCCTGGGGAGACGGAGGCGGGCGTGAAGCGCGAGATGATCGCGTTCCTCCGGAAGCACGGCCTCTCCGTGACCTTGGAAGATGTGAAGGGCGTGCCCGCGCCGCCGCTGGAGACCGATCCCAACTCCCCGCTGGTGCGTGCGTTCATGGAGAATGCCGGTCAGCGCGGGGCGCGGGGGGTGGATTACTTCACCGACGCGGCGGTGCTGGCGGCGGGCGGCACGCCGTGCGTGGTGTTTGGACCCGGTGACATTGCGCAGGCGCACACGGCGCGCGAGTGGGTCTCCGTGTCTTCTCTCCGGCGCGCGACGGCGATGGTGCGCCGATTCCTGGAAGGACTGGCGTGAGCGTTGAGCGGGTCGTGGGTGCGGGAGCGGGTGCGGGCGGCCGGCGTGAGTGGCTGTCCTTTTTCCGTCAGGGGGGCTGGATGCTGTTCGCCACGTCGCTCGCCGGCGCGTGCTTCTCCCTGACCCATACCCCGGCGAGCCGGATGTCGAAGGTCGACCCGTCGGAGTACTCGCTGTTCACTGCGCTGCTCGATTCGTTGTATATCCTCACGATTCCGGCCGGGGGATTGCAGGCGGCCTTTGCGCAGATGTCGGCGACGGCGCTGGACGAAGGTCAGCAGGCGCGGCTGCGCTGTACGGTCTGGCGAGTGCTGGGAGTGGTGACGGTCTTGTGGCTGCTGGTGGTGGCGGTGACCTGGTGGTTTCTGCCGACCGTGGTCTCCACCTGGCGCATCACCAATCCTTGGGCGTTGTGGTGGACCCTGGGGATCGCGCTGGCGGGCCTGTGGTGTCCGGTCTTTGCCGGATTGCTCCAGGGACGGCAGGATTTCTTCTGGCTGGGCAATGCGCAGGTGGCGTCGGGGGTCGGGCGTCTGGTGGCGGTTTCCTTCGGGGTACTGGTGTTGGGCAGCCTCGCGGCCGGGGCGATGGCGGGTGCCTTGATCGGGGCCATGGCCTCGGTGCTGCTGGCGGCGTATGCCAGCCGGCGGGCGTGGTGGGGTCCGAGCGCGATCGAGGGTTCCTGGGACTGGGTGAAACCGTGTCTGGCGCTGACCTTGGGATTGGGAGCCGGCAGCGTGATGCTGAGCGCGGATACCATCTTCGTGAAGGCAGCGGTGGGCTCGGACGAGACGGCGTTTTACATGGCCGGCGGCCGGATCGGGCGCGGTCTGGTTACCCTGACCACGCCGCTGGCGCTCGTCCTGTTTCCGCGCGTGGCGCGCAGTTCCGCCACCGGTGAACCGACGGGAGCGTTGAAGCTGGCCTTGGGTGCGACCTTGGGAACCGGGATTCTGACGGCGACGGTGTGCACCCTGTTCCCTGAGCTCCCGCTGCGTGCGTTGTATGTTGGGAACTCCGATTTCCTGCCCGCGGCGCAGCTCGTGCCGTGGTTCTGCTGGTGCATGCTCCCCCTCACCGCGGCGTACACCCTGGTGAACAATCTGCTGGCGCGCGGGCGCTTCGCCGTCGTGCCTTGGCTGCTGCTGGTGGCCGGCGGCTATGCCGGGACGCTCTGGTGGCTGCGTGATGGTTTCGAGCAGCGGCCCGTGTTCGAAGGCTTCCGGCTGGTGGTCGCCGTGCTCGGCGGGTTCAGTGGGCTGTTGCTGTTGGTGGCGGTGCTGTTCTCGGTGCCGCTGAGGGCGGGCGGGCGGGCGGCGCGCCCAGCTTGAGGTACAGCCACTCCTCCACCGGCCGCAACGGGGCGAGCCACTTGTAGAAGGGCGAATAAACCAGCCGCAGCCGCAGCGTGCTGAGGAACATGGTGGCCGAGCTGCGGCCGAGCCGGATCTTCGACCCGATCTGGTCGGTCCATTCTGTCGGATGCTCCAGCACGCGGAACCCAGCGCGTTTGAGGCAGTAAAGCAGATTGATGTCGAACGCCAGATCGGCCGTGCGCAGGTCGGGATGGATCCGCTCAACGGCCTCGCGGCGCATGACCTTCGCGCCGCATTGGGTGTCCTGAAAGCCCATCCAGAACAGCGATTCCACCCAAAGATGAAAGGCGCGGCTGGCCAGCCGGCGCTTCCAGGGTTGCTCCGCGCCCAGCTTCGACTCCGGAAGCCAGCGCGAGCCGATGACGCAGTCGTGCCCGGGCATCCGTCGGACCAGATCCAGGAAGGCGCGCGGCGGCGTGGCACCGTCGGCATCGACGTAACCGATCAGATCCGTCTCGGGCGCAAGCTTGAGGCCTTCGATGAGCGCGCCGCCCTTGCCGATGGGCTTGGGGAAATCGAGCCACTCGATGCCCCCGCCCAGTTCGCGCGCCGTCGCCTCGACCAGCGCGAGGGTGTGATCGCGGCATCCGTTGAGCACGACCACCAGCCGGAACGGACCGCGGTAATGGGCGCGAAAATAGGCGACGTACTCGCGCAGGACGGGGCCGATGCGGGCCTCCTCGTTGTACGCGGGGATGAGCAGCAGCAGGCGCGGGTCGGTGGTCTGCGGCCTGGGGTCTGTCCCGGTTGATGCGCCGTGGTCGATACGCTGTCCCTTAGCCCACCTTCGGGGCCGGTGCAATGCCGGTGATGGCGTTCGTGAAGCAGGGAGTGCGGCGACCTGTCGCCCCTTGGGCCCGCAGGAGGCGGACGAGCGGGAAAAATGGCGGCAAGCCCCCGCAGTCCCAGGTCGAGCGTCGCCGGCACGTCGACGGCTACCAAGGACCCGGACTCGAAACCGGCGAGCCGGTGCGCGGCGCCGACTCCAGGACAGCACGAAGGTCATTCGAGCCCGGCTGCCCAGGCGCGTCCTCATGCGTCGTTTCGGATGCGTCCCCGGTAATCACCGGCATGGGAGGGAGGCCGCCGACCACCGCCATGACCTCCGCCGCGGTGGGAAAGAGGTAGGCCTCCCGGCGGTCGGCTTCGGATAGCCGAAGAAAAGCGCCCATGCTCACCCATTCGCCCGTCCGGCCCAGCACGAACTCGTCCGCCGTCGTGGTGGGGTCCGAGGGGGCGTAGGCCCTCTGCACGATCAGGTAAGGTCCGTGGGCGTCACGGTCGGGGTAGGCGCAGGCATCCGACCAGGTATGCAAGCTGACCAGGCGCATGGCCTGGAAGTGATTGGACAGCACATGGAGATCCTCCTGGCCCATGGCGGATCCTGGGCAGAAGTCGGAATGGCCGGCGACGATTTCGTGGCGGGAGCGTGGCGTGATGGAAGGGTGGGCGCTCCCGGCTCAGAGCACGCGCGTCTCACCCAGCTCGGGCAAGACGGCGGTCAGGTTGAATCGCTGGTGCAACTGGCTCGCCAGGGCGCGGCGTGGACCATTTTCCCCATGGGTCAGGAAGACCCTTGGCTGGGCGGCCGCGAGCGACTGAAACCAGTGGACGAGATCGGTCTGACCCGCGTGCGCGCTGAAGCCTCCGAACGTGTGGATGCGGCCCTTCACGGCGATGACCTCGCCATGGATCTTCACCCGTTTCTCGCCGTCGACGAGGCGGCGTCCAAGCGACCCGGCCGCCTGGAACCCGACGAACAGCACATGGGCGTCAGGGCGCCAGAGGCCGGCCTTGAGATGATGAAGGATGCGGCCGGCGGTGCACATGCCGGCCCCGGCCATGATAAGGCACGGACCCGGGACGTCGTTGATGCGTTTCGATTCGTCCGCCGTGCTGGCCATGCGAAGGGTGGCGAGGTCCTTCTGGATCGAGCCCTCGTGCAGGAAGGCCAGCATCTCATCGTCGAAGAGTTCCCGGTGTTGCTGGTAGATCTTCCACGCTTCGATCGCCATCGGACTGTCGAGGAAGACGGGGAACGGTTGGACGAGCCGCTCTCGGAACACCCAGGCCAGGAGCATGGTCAGCGTCTGCGCGCGGCCGACGGCAAAGGTGGGGACGATCATCCGTCCGCCCTCGCGCGTGGCCTGTTTGAGAATCTCAACGAACTCATCGACCGTCGCGCGGAAGGGACGGTGATCACGGTCGCCGTAGGTGGATTCGAGCACCACGACGTCGGCGTCGTGGAAGATCTCGTAGTCCTTGAGGATCGGCGCGCCGCGTGGTCCGAGGTCCCCGGAAAATACGATGCGCCGTTCAGTCGTGCCGTCGCGGACGCGCACCTGCAGGCAGGCGGAGCCCAGCATGTGGCCGGCCTCGACGAAAGTGACCTCGATTCCCGGCGCCACTTGGACGGGCTGATGATTGGGC
>CAZYJB010000141.1:0-8159 GCA_964647675.1 uncultured Verrucomicrobiota bacterium
GAGAACATGCGCGTCGTCGAAGGCGAGCAAGGTGAGGATCGTATCCCAGACCGGTGGTGTGCGCGGTCATGACGGCCGAGTTCCTGCGCTTCTCGGCCTTGCGCGGCAACGATCTCTCCACGCCGTTGCCCGAGTACGATTTTGCCGGACTCAAGCCGGGTGACCGATGGTGTTTGTGCATCATGCGCTGGAAGGAGGCCTTGGAAGCGGGGTGCGCTCCTCCCGTGCTGCTGGCGGCCTGCCACGCGTCCGCACTGGAGTTCGTCGATCGCGAGGAACTCGAGGCGCATGCCTGTGAAACCAACGGCAGCGCTCCCGAGGAACCGTGACCCGGACCGACGCCGACCGCACACCGCAGGAAAGCGGAAGACGTCCGCAGAATCATGGCCGCGGCGGCGCCCGCGCGGCGTCGGGGTGGCGATGAGAATCCTCCAGGTCAATTCAATGCTGACGGGAGGCGGGACGGACGACCAGTGCCTGCGCCTGGCGCATGGGCTGGCGGCGCGGGGGCACGAGGTTTGGGTCGCGGCGCCCGACGGCCGCGAATTGACGCCGCGCGTGCGCGAGCTCGGCCTGCCCTGGCGTCCCACGGCGCGGGAGGGACCGCTCAAGCTCGGCTTCATCCGCTCGGTGGCGCGCGCCTGCCGCGAGTTGAACATCGGGATCGTGCATGGCCACCACGGTCGCGACCTGTGGCCCGCCATCCTGGCGGCGCGTTGGTCGGGCGTCCGCCCGCGCGTGGTCCTGACGCGGCATCTGGCCAAGAGCCCAAGTTCGTGGGTGAGCCGGAGGTTCCTTTTGTTCCACTGCGACCGACTGATTGCCGTTTCGGAGTTCGTGGCGCGGGTGCTGCGCGAAGGCGTGTACGAGCCGGAATCGCCCGTCGAAGAACGCCGCGCGCGTCCGCCCCTGCTCGGGGACCTGAGCCGCGTCGTCGTGGCGCAGGGCGGCATCGATCCACAACGGTTCCAACCGCTCGACGCCGCCGCTCAGCGCGGGGCGTGGGGCCTCGAGCCGCACCATGTGGCATTCGGCGTGGTGGGTGGCTACGACCTCCCGCGCGGAAAGGGGCAGCGTGAGTTTCTGCAGGCCGCCGCCGCGATCCGGGCGCGCGTCCCGGCGGCGCGGTTCGTCATCATCGGGCGCGGCAACATGGCGGATCTGCTGCGCGCAGACATCGAACGGCTGGGGCTGACGGGGACGGCCTTCCTCGCGCCCTACTGCCACGACATGCCGCGCGCGATGAACGCGCTCGACTGCCTGGTCCATCCGCAGGTGGCCACCGACGCCTTCCCCACCGTCATCCTCGAAGCCATGGCATGCAACCGCCCGGTCATCGCCACCGCTTGCGATGGCGCGCCGGAGCAGTTCACCGACGGTGTCCACGGCCTGCTCGTTCCCATGGAGAATCCGGCCGCCCTAGGTGCCGCGATGGAGCGGGTGGGTGCCGATGAGGCACTGCGCCGGCGGCTGGGCGACGATGGGCGACGGCACGTGCTGTCGCGGTTCACGCTCGATCACCTCGCCGATCGCGTGCAGGCGATCTACGCCGGCCTGTCTGCGCCGACGAACGCCCCGCGTCGCCCATGAGCACCCGGCTGCCCGAGTACTACACGGCGCTGGCCCCGTTCCGGGATGCCTTTCGCGGCGGCACGCCGATCCTGACCTATCACAAGTTCGGGCCGCCGCCCCGCGGCGCGCGCCTGCGCGGCCTGCACGTCCGCGACCCGCTCTTCCGCGCACAGTTGGCCGAGTGGCGCAGGCAGGGATTCGGCTGCACCACGCCGTCCGCCGCCGCGGAAGCGAACCCACCCGCGTCGCCGCCCCGGCTGGTACTGACCATCGACGACGGCTTCCGTTCGGTGCACGAGCGGGCGCTGCCTCTGCTCGCGGAGTACAGATTCTACGCGACGCTCTACCTCGTCGTGGATCGACTCGGCGCCTTCAACGATTGGGAGATCGCGCAGGGCGAAGTGCGGGCTCCGCTGATGTCTGATTCGGAGGTCCGCGAATGGCTGGCGGCCGGTCAGCGCCTCGGAGCGCATACCCGGACTCATCCCTGGCTCACCCGGATTCCGACCGACCAGGCGCGCGAGGAGATTCGCACCAGCCGGCTCGCCCTGGAGGATCGCTTCGGCGTGGCGGTCACCGATTTCTGCTATCCCTATGGCGACTGGAACCCCGCCGTGCGCGAGATGGTGCGTGACGCGGGGTACCTGACCGCCGCGACGACGGACGCGGGCGTAAACCTGCCGGGAGCGGACGCCTGGGGGCTGAAGCGCTTCACGGCACGGCATGCGTCGAGAGGATGGCGCGCGGTACGCGCATGGTGGCGTCGAAAGCTCGGTCTCTGAGCCTTTCGACGCCCCGCCTGGTTTCGATTTCGGCTCGCGCGGACCGGCCGGGTTCGGTACCCAAACGGGCGTGCATCCCATCTGCGAGCGGTTCCTGGCCCTCACGTTTCTGGTTCTGACCGGCCTGGTGGTGGGCGGGCCCGGCGCGGCGCGCGCGGCGGAGGCGGGAGAGGGGACCGTGCCGCTGACGGATGCGGAGAAGGCCGCCGGCTGGGTGCTTCTGTTCGATGGCGAGAGCACGGCCGGGTGGCGCGGCTTCCGGAAATCCGGTTTTCCCACCAACGGTTGGCGCGTGGAGAACCGATGTCTGCGGCACCCGGAAAAATCGGGCGGAGGCGACATCATCACCGCAACGCGGTATTCAGCCTACGAACTTCGATTCGACTGGCGCATCAACGCGGGCGGCAACAGCGGCGTGAAGTACTTCATCATCGAGGAACGCCAGGGCGCCATCGGTCACGAGTACCAGTTGCTCGGGCCTCGGAACACCGCCGAAGCCGTCAAGGACCTCAAGCACGCAACGGCCTCGTTCTACGACGTGTTGCCGGCCGGAACCAATGCGCTGCCGCGTTCGCCCGGCGAGTGGAATTCGAGCCGGATCATCGTGGATCCGCCGGTCATCGAACACTGGCTGAATGATGTGAAGGTGCTGTCCTACCGTCTCGACAGCGACGAGGTGAAGAAGCACATCGCGGCGAGCAAGTTCAAGGAGGTCGCGGGATTCGGCACCAGCTATCCGCATCACGTCCTGCTGCAGGACCACGGCGGCGACATCTGGTTCAAGAACCTGAAGCTGCGCCCGATCGCTGCGCACTGACTGCACGCGGCGGGTTCCCAGCCGGAATCATGCTGTGGCAGCGAAGCAATGCGCACGCGAAGGCGCGAAGAGCGCGAAGGAAGCGAAACAGATCTGAACTGCCTCACGCGCACCGGACGGTTCGCTGCGAGACGGAGCGGCCTTCACAGCTTGTCCCTCTGACTTCGCGCCCTCGCGTGAGGTCAATCTCCGTTCTCGAACGGCATCGTTCCCGCTTAGCGACGGTGCAACGTGGTGTTGCGATGCGCCCAGCTCGCCGCGACCACCCCGATCCCGAGCAGGACGATCGTGCGTCCGGCGTCAGGGACCCGGGCGGGGGGCGGCCCCTCCGGCTCCGGTGCAGGGAGATTTCCCGGATCGGCACGGCCGATCGTGGACATCAGCAGCAGGTAACCGGCAGCCCAGGCGACGGTCGCCAGGGTTCGGGTGCGGACACGGGGGCCCGTTGTGGCGGTGCAGAAGGAACGGGCGTTCATGGAGTGGAGCGACCCGGGATGACCGTCACGGTGAGGAGCCACCTGCGCGCCTTTCCGGACGAGCCCGCGTCGGGGATGACATCGGCAGGAACCTGTCGCGACTTGAGCGTTTGCCGGTGCCTTTCTGGTGGGTTGCGAACGGCATCTCTCGCCGCTACGGCATCACGCTCCCTCAAACCAGCTTCCACGACTCGCGGTACTCACGTCGCAGAAACGCCGTGGCGTCGTCGCTATTGCGAAACCGGAACCCTTCGGAGTCCCACTGCAGCGTCAGCCGCGTCAGTTTCTCCCGCATCTGAACGCGGAGCGCGACGTTGCCGAGCAGGACGGTCTCCGCCAGCGGTCCGGCCCAATCGAAGTACGAACCGGCCGGCACGCGCGTGCGGCAGCTGTTGGCCCATTCCACGTGGGCGCCCTCCGGCACGCGCGCCAGGGTGGCCTCGACTCGCCCCACCTCCGCGCGGCGCTTCTCGGGATACACCCGCCCCCCGAGGAGGTAACCCTTGGTCCCGATCAGGAGTCTTCCCGTGGCGGGAAGGACCTCGTCGTCCTCGAGGTCGTCGGGGCGCGGCGGCCGCAATCCGCCGTCGTACCAGACGAGCTTCACCGGAGGCATGGCGCCGCCACCCGCGGTGGGTCCCGAGCGGCCGCGCACGTGCGCGTTGTTGGATTGGACCCCCTCCCCGCGGGCCGGGAACTGGTAGGTGACCATGGAGGCGAGCGGAAAGGTCTCGGTGTTCACACGGCTCGAGCTGGCCTGAACCGTCGTGGGGGCGCCCAGCTTGAGCGCGCGAAAGATCGGATCGAAAGAATGACAGCCGATGTCGCCCAAGGCTCCGGTGCCGAAATCCCACCAGCCGCGCCAGCGGAACGGCGCATAGACCGGATGAAACGGTCGCGCCGGAGCCGGACCAAGCCATAGGTCCCAGGCCATGGTGTCCGGCGCCGCGGGGGTGTCCTTGGGACGGTCGATTCCCTGCGGCCAATATTCGTCGAACAGACCGCGCGACGGGCGATCGGTCCAGACGTGGACCTCGGTGACGTCGCCGATGGCGCCGCTCCAGACCAGTTCGCAAAGACGTCGGGTTTCCTCGCCGGCCTGCCCCTGGTTGCCCATCTGGGTGGCGACGCCGGCTTCGCGCGCGGCGCGGGCGACCTGGCGCGCCTCCCACACGGAGTGCGTGAGCGGCTTCTCGCAGTAGACGTGTTTGCCGCGGCGGATGGCCTCCATCGACGCGAAGGCGTGATGATGATCGGGCGTGGCGACCACCACGGCGTCGATCTCCTTCAGGGTGTCGAGCATCTCGCGGTAGTCCTTGAAGATCTTCGCCTGTGGGAACTTCTTGAATGCACCCGCGGCGGTGCGCCTGTCCGGATCGCAAAGGGCGACGATGTTTTCCCTGGGAAACTGCGAGATGTCGTGGCTGCCCTGGCCGCCGAGTCCGATGCCCGCAAGGTTCAACCGTTCGCTGGGCGGGGCTTCGCCACCGCGTCCGAGCACGCGTGCAGGCACGATCTGAATGGAGGCGAAGGCGAGGCCGGCCTGCTTGAGGAACGTGCGGCGCGGCTGGCGGGAAGGGAGAGGCTGGGGGCGCATGGGATCCTTGGGGTCGATGCCCTCAGTGTGCGCTCCGCCGAACGCGACGTCATCCGCGGAGTGGCGGGCCGGGAAAGGTGGGGCGCCACGTCCCTGTGGCGCCGCGGGTGCGGGGAAGGGACGGGGTGAAGGGAGGAGGCAGCTCGGCATGAACGTCGAGCCCCGCCTTCCGAAACCGACTACGCACCTTCCCCGGAGGTCAGGGTGCGGCGCACGATGTCGGCCAGCGCCTTCACCCAGTCGTCGCGCTCGTTGAGACACGGGATCTGCGCGAAATCCCGCCCGCCCGACTCCAGGAAGGAATCGCGTCCGCGCATGCCGATCTCCTCGATCGTCTCGAGACAATCAGCCACGAAGGCCGGGCAGATCACGAATAGTCGGTTCACACCCTCCCTGGCAAGGCGCGGGATCTCAAAATCGGTGTAGGGCTTGAGCCACGGATCGCGCCCAAGGCGCGACTGGAACGAGACCGAGTAGCGCTGCACGCCCGTGGCCGCGACCACCGCTTCCACGGTCTGGAAGCACTGCGCGCGATAGCACGTCGCGTGCGCCGGCGACGGCGTGCGGCAGCAGTCCTCGCACGTGAGGCAGTGGCGGCCCGTGGGGTCCGACTTCCGCAAATGGCGCTCCGGGATGCCGTGGAAGCTGAAAAGCAGGTGGTCGTACCCGCCGGCGAGGGCTTCGTCGACGGTGTGGGCCAGCGCGCGGATGTAGCCAGGATCGGCGAAATACGGCGGAGCCGTGCTGATCCGGAGACCGGGTGTGACGCGGCGGCTCTCGGCTTCGACGTGCCGGACGGCGGTCTCGAAGCTGGACATCGCGAAGTGGGGGAAGAGTGGCACAAGCGCCACCCGCTTCACGCCGCGCTCGCGCAACTGGACGAGCGCGGCGGCAGCCGTGGGCAACCGGTAGCGCATGGCGAGTTCGACCGGCAGGCCGAGTTCCTTCTCCAGCCGCGCGCGGAGCCCGCGGCTGGTGGCCACCAGCGGCGATCCTTCCGCGGTCCAGATCTTGTGATAGGCCTCGGCGGATTCCTTGGGGCGACGCGGCAGGATCAACCCGTAGACGACCATGGCCCGCACCGGCCACGGCGAATCGATGACGCACGGGTCCATGAGGAACTCGGCCAGGTACCGGCGCACGTCCGAAACCGCCGTGGAATCCGGGGAACCGAGATTGATGAGAAGGACGCCTGTGTCGGAACTCATGGAGGGAAGAGGGCTTGGTCCGTGGTGAGAATCGTTTCAGGCCGCCGCCGGGGCCGCGCTTCGGAAATGCGTGGCGATGCGGTCCGCAACTTTGCGGCCGTTCAGCAGTGAATCGCTCAGCGCGACGCCATCGCGGAAGTGGCCGGTCACAAAGAATCCCGGCGCGCGCGACTCCAGCTCGGCGAGGCGCTCCTTCACACGGCCATAGCCGAGGTTGTATTGCGGGATCGCATGCGGCCAGCGCGTCAGATGCCGGAACACCGGACGTCCCGTCACGCCGAGCAGGCGGCCGAGCTCGCGCACAGTTAGATCGACCAGCATCTCGTCGTCGAGCGCGGCGACCGACGGATTGCGCACTCCGCCGACGTACGTGGTCAGGGTGACGTGCCCGGTCGGCGCGCGGCGAGGGAACAGCGCCGAGGAGAACAGCGTGCCGAGGATGCCGAAGCCCTCGCCGTGCGGGATGAGCATGCCGAAGCCCTGGCAGGGATGCGCGACGTCGGAACGTCGGAAACCGAGCACGACACTGGTGACTGGTGGGTAGTGGACCGCTCCCAGCAGGGCGAGGTCGGGCACGCCGTCGCTCGCGAGTTCCAGGCGCGCGAGCGAATGCGCGGTGCCACAGAACAGGACCGCGTCATGCGCAGCGGTGGCGGCGCCCGAGGGGGACTCGACGGACAACCTCCAGCCGGACGCCGTGCGCGCGGCGCGCGTGACCCGGGTCCCGCGCCGTAGGCAGTCCCCCAGCTTTCGCGCCAGTGTGTCGGGCAGCACTTGCAGTCCGTCGTCGAAGGAAAACTTGCGCGCGCGATCCTTCGCCACGTCGCCCCGCTTCCGGCGTTCGCGCGCGCCGAGGAATTGTCCGCGGATGAGCGAGCCGTACTTCGCCTCGAGCGCGTGGATGCGCGGGAAGGCGTGCTCGATGGAAAGCTGCGCGGGGTCGCCCGCGTAGATGCCCGTGACCAGCGGGTCGATGCCGTAGTCGAGAAACTCCTGCCCGAGCCGGCGCCGGACGAAGCCCGCCACCGATTCCTCGTCGCTCCCGCGTCGCCGCGGACGGAACGGCTCGGCGAGCAGGCTCATTTTGGCGGTCCAGGAAAAGAACGGCGCGAGGAAGAACTGCAGCGGCGTCGCCGGGAGCTGGACCGCGCGTCCGCCGCGCACGACAAAGCGCGCATCGGCGCGTGGATCGGAATACTGCCGTCGGTCCGCCAAGCCGAGCTCCTGCACCAGCGCGGCGATCTCGGGTGAGGTTTCGAGGATGGTGTTCGGGCCGCCTTCGGCCAGCCAGTCGCCTTCGCGGTGGCTGCAGATCACACCGCCCGTGCGCTCCGACGCCTCGTAAATCGAAACGGCATAGCCCGCCGGGCGCAGGTGATAGGCCGCCGAGAGGCCGGTGATGCCGCCGCCGATGATGCCGAGGGAACGCATGTGTCAGGGGAGCCGACTCAGATCGTGCGCGAGAAACGGCGTTCGGCGGTGGCGGGAAGATACGCATCGAAACGCATGGCGATGTTGCGCACGAGCAGTCGGCCGAGGTCGGTGATCGCAATCCCGGTCGAGGAACGGGCCAGCAGGCCGTCGGCTTCGAGATCGGCGAGACCCGCCAGTTCGCGCGCGAAGTGCTCCTCGAAGTCGATGCCGAATCGCCGCGAGAGCGCGGCGTACTCGAATCCGAGATTGCACATCACCTCCATGATCGTGCCG
>CAZYJB010000142.1:0-8143 GCA_964647675.1 uncultured Verrucomicrobiota bacterium
ACGATCCTGCTGCATGATTTCAGTTTCGCTCCGCCGGAGGAGATCGTCGCGATGCTGTCAGCGATGCCGGCCGGCGCCCACTTCCGGCCTCTGCCTTCGTGAACTTCGTGCGCTTCGTGGTGAGTTTCTCAGGGATTTGGGATTGAACGTCCCGGCGTGACTTCTCCGTCATCTCTGGCATAACTCCGCGCCCGTGCACGATTTTCGTTATCTTGGCGGCCGGTTGCACTGCGAAGGGGTTTCCGTGGAAGCCCTGGCGGAGCGGCATGGCACCCCGCTCTACGTCTATTCCACCCACACCCTCCGCGATCACTTCAACAAGCTGGATACCGCGCTCGCGCCGCTCGACCACCTGGTTTGCTTTGCGGTGAAGGCCAATTCGAACCTGGGCGTCCTGCGCACCCTGGCCGATGCGGGCAGCGGGTTCGACATCGTCAGCGAGGGCGAGCTGCGCCGCGTGATGGCGGCCGGCGGCGATGCCACGAAGTGCGTTTTCGCCGGTGTGGGCAAGACCGAGCAGGAGATCGAGTTCGCGGTGCGCCAGGGCATCTACTCATTCAACGTGGAGAGCGAACCGGAGATCGAGCGCATCGACCGCGTGGCAAAGCGCGTCGGACTCCGCGCGCCGGTCGCGGTGCGTGTCAATCCGAACGTCGATGCCCATACCCACGCCAAGATCACCACCGGCACCTACGAGAACAAGTTCGGCATCGCCATCGAACGCATCGAGGCGGTCTATCAGCGCGCCGCTAAGCTGAAGCACATCCTGCTGCGCGGGCTGCAGATGCACATCGGTTCGCAGCTCACCGAGGTGAAGCCTTTCCAACAGGCGGTGGAGAAGGTCGCCCCGCTCGCGGCCAAACTGCACGCGCGCCACGGACTCGAGTTCCTCAGCATCGGCGGCGGCCTCGGCATCGTCTACCGCGCCGCCCTCGCCAGCGGTGACGCCGGGTGGTGGTCCTCGTCCAGGGATGCCCGATCCATCCTGACCCCCGCCGCCTACGCCGCCGCGCTGAAGCCCACGCTGCAATCCCTCGGTCTGCGCGTGCTCGTCGAACCGGGACGCTTCATCGTCGGCAATGCCGGGATCCTCGTGACCCGCGTCGAGTTCGTGAAGCGCACCGGCTCCAAGAACTTTGTCATTGTCGACGCCGCGATGAACGACCTCATCCGCCCGGCGTTCTACGATGCCTACCACGAGATCGTGCCGGTACGCCGCAAGACCGGCGCCGCGGTGTCGTCTGATGTGGTCGGACCGATCTGCGAGAGCGGCGACTATTTCGCCAAGAACCGCGATCTGCCCAAGGTCAGGGAGGGCGACCTCGTCGCGCTGCTGAGCGCGGGCGCCTACGGCGCCGTGATGAGCTCGAACTACAACTCGCGCGCCCTGGTCGCCGAGGCGCTGGTGAACGGTACGCAGGCCGAAATCGTGCGCGAGCGCCAGCCTCTCGAGGAAATCTGGGCGCGGGAACGCGTCCCGTCCTGGCTGACCCCCAAGGGCAAGCCCAAGCCCAAGCCCGCCCGCCCGGCGGCCGCGCGCCCGCGCGCGACCCGGGTCCGCGCATGACGGATCGCCCGCCCAGCAGCCGTCACGCCACCCCGCCGCTTCCCACCGGCGGGGAAAGGCCGCCCAGCGAGGCCCAGCATTCATTTCCCGCTGCCGGTTTCCTCGTCTTCCTGATCCTTGCCGGTCTCTTCGCCATCGGAGCCCCGTCCACCGCGCCTGCCGCGCAATCCGTGGGCGGCGTGCGCGTGGTGGAAGAGTCGCTCGAGGACGGCTTCCGCCTCAGCGTGGTGAACTCCAACCTCGCCGCAATCACGCTCACCCTGACGGTGACCGGCAACAACGCGAAGCCGGACCAGCGTATGCCCGTGGTCCTGGCCTGCCCCGGCCCGGGTAGCTTCCCGTTCGTCACTGTGCGCCCCGCGCGCCCCGACCGCTCCTTCAGCTACCGCGTCCGCTACGACTGGCAGTTCGGCAACTCCACCGCCAAGCACGCGGCCTCGACGGTCTACGAACTGCCCTTTGCCTCCGGACAGCGCCACCGCGTGGTGCAGGGCTTCCACGGTGCCTTCACGCATACCGACAACAACGAGTTCGCCGTCGACTTCGGCATGCCCGAGGGCACGCCCGTCCACGCGGCCCGTGACGGCGTGGTGGAGGTGGTGATGGACCGCTTCACTGAGGGCGGACTCAACCCCGCGCTGCGCGACGCGGCGAACTTCGTCCTCGTGCGCCACACCGACGGCACGTACGCAGAGTATGTCCACCTGCAACCGG
The DNA here is from genome assembly GCA_964647675.1 of uncultured Verrucomicrobiota bacterium. Classification (GTDB taxonomy): domain Bacteria; phylum Verrucomicrobiota; class Verrucomicrobiia; order Limisphaerales; family CAIMTB01; genus CAIMTB01. The sequence goes on from CAZYJB010000142.1 coordinate 2,282, forward strand.
GATCCGTGCGCGTCCGGCCCGGCGACCGGATCCGCGTGCGCGAGCTGCTCGGCTATTCCGGCAACACCGGCTACTCACAGGGACCGCATCTGCACTTCGCCGTCTTCCGCGCGATCGATGGGAAAAAGCGCGAGACGTTCCGCGTGCGGTTCCGCACCATCGACGGCGAAGTGATCGAACCGGAGGAAGGACAGTTCTTCACCGCTCCCTAACCGCGCGAGCCCGGGTCACCCGAGCCCTTCGCTCACTTGATCACCGGCTTGCCCGCGCCGATCCACGCTTTGATCCCGCCGTCGAGGTGGATCACCTTCTTGAAGCCAAGCTTCTCCAACGTCTTGAGGGAAGCCGTGCTACGTCCGCCCACCGCGCAATAGACCAGGTAGGTCCTGTCCCGATCGAGGGATTCCAGCGAGGCGGCGAACTTTTTTCCGTTGAAGTCGATGTTGGTGGCACCCGCCAGGTGGCCGCCCTCGAACTCCCTGGGCGTGCGGACATCCAGGACCACGATCTCTTTGCGTGCCGAAAGCAGGCTGGCTGCGGCGTGGGCATCGACATTCTCTGCGGTCGCGGGGCTCTTCGCGGCGGCGGGCACTCTGCCGCCTGCATCCGCAGCGATCGCGCTCGCAAGGCCCCCCGCGACGGACCAGACGATCGCCAGAACAGCGCAAGCACGACGGCATCGGAGGGAGATCATGCGTTCGAGCATAGCGCGGACGAACGATCGGCGCCACCGGCCAATACCCTTTCCTACCCAGGTGGCTCGTCGGCTCCGTCCGGCGAGTCCGGGCGAATCAGGATGGACGCCCCCCTCGCGGTTCCGAAGAATGCCGCGCGCTGGCGTCGGCACCGCGACCGTCGTCGGGTCCTTTCATCCCTACCCATCCCATGAATCCGATGTCGTCTTCCCCGGTGTCCGGCGGCCGCGTGATCGCCCGGGCGTTGATGCTGGCGTCGTTGCTGGCGGTCAGCGCCTTCCCCGCCCGCGCCCGCGACGAGCGTCCGTTCCTCAGCTCGCAGCTCCTCTTCCCGCCCGAGCACTGGCACAACCATGGATCCTGTGTGGTCGAGACGCGGCGCGGCGACCTGCTGGTCTGCTGGTTCCACGGATCGGGCGAACGCAAGGCGGACGATGTGATCATCGAAGGCGCCCGGCTGCGGCGCGGCTCTTCGAAATGGAGCGAGCGGTTCCTGCTCGCCGACACCCCCGGCTATCCCGACACCAACTGCAGCTTCTTCTTCGATCCCGAAGGTCGGCTCTGGCTGGTGTGGCCCACCATCCTGGCCAATCTCTGGGAAAGCTCGCTGCTCAAGGCGCGGATCACCTCCGACTTCGAACGCCCGGGGCCACCGCGCTGGGAGCGCGACCTCGTGGTGCATGTGACGCCAGGTCCGGAGTTCGACGCCGGGGTCGCTGCCGCCATCCCGGAGCTCGAACGGACGCTCGCCGGGACTCAACTCGACGAGGAACATCGCCGCGAGGCGCAGCGCTACCTCGCTGTGCTGCGCGACCAGACCGCCGACAAGCTCTACCGCCGGCTCGGTTGGATGACCCGCGCGCATCCCACGGTGCTGGAGGGCGGCAGGATCATCCTCCCGCTCTACCACGACGGATTCTCCTTCTCCCTGATGGCCATCTCGGACGACCTCGGCGCGACCTGGCGCACGAGTTCGCCCCTGATCGGTGGCGGCAACATCCAGCCCGTCCTCGCCCAGCGCCGCGACGGCACGCTCGTCGCACACATGCGCGACAACGGCCCGCCGCCTGCGCGCGTCATGACCAGCGAATCCAAGGATCGCGGGCTCACCTGGTCGCCGGTGGTTGATTCCGGGATTCCCAATCCCGGCTCCGGCACCGACCTCGTGGTCTTGCGCGACGGACGCTGGCTCTTCATCGGGAACGACACGGAATCAGGCCGGCATCAGCTTGTGGTCATGCTCTCCGACGACGAAGGGCGCACCTGGCCGCACCGGCGGTATCTGGAGCAGGACGCCGCCGGACCGCTCGCCGGCCGGTACCATTACCCGTCCATCATCCAATCCCGCGATGGATCGCTGCACGCCACCTACAGCCATCACGCGTCGACCCAGCGCGAACTGCCCAAGGATGCGTGGGGCAAGCCGGCGCACAGCTCGATCAAGCACGCGCACTTCAACACCGCCTGGATCCTGGAAGGCGCCGCACGCTAGGCGCCCCGGGATCTATCACGAGATTGCGTGATTGCGTGGATGTGTGCCGCGCGCGGCGGCGTTCATCGTCATCGTCTTCGTCACCGTCACCGTCGTCGTGACCGCGCGGGCGGCGCTCGACCGCCTTCGGCTCCTCGAATCGCCCATGCCAGTCAGCGCGAGCGGGACACTCGCGGCTGCGGATGATGCCTTCGGTCCAAAGGCCTACACTTGAAAGCGGGATCCCGCTCGCCCTGCGCTCGGCTTCTCGGTCATTCTGGGGAACGGGCGGTGGCCGAGAATGCGCACTTTCTACAACCTCCTCTTTAATCTCGGATTCGTGCTCGCGGCTCCGTTCTACTTTTTCCGGGTATGGCGGCGCGGGAATTGGCGCGACGGATTCGGACAGCGCTTCGGCCGCTACTCGTCGAAGGTCAAACAGGCGCTCACCAATCGCCGCGTGATCTGGATCCACGGCGTGAGCGTGGGCGAGGCGAACCTCGCCGCGCTGCTGCAACGGGCGCTCGAGGAACGCCTGCCTGCGTTCAAGTTCGTCCTCTCGACCACCACCACCACGGGAATGGGAGAACTCCGGCGCAAGGTGCCGGCCACGGTGGAGAAGGTCTACTATCCGATCGACCGGCGACCCTGGGTCCGTCGCGCCTGCGCCGTGCTGCATCCGTCGGCCGTCATCCTCGTCGAGGCGGAGTTGTGGCCGAACTTCCTCTGGCACGCGCGCCGGCGCGGGTTCCCCGTGATGCTGGTGAACGCGCGGATCTCCGACCGTTCCTTCCGCCGCTACCGGCGCTTCGGCTTTCTCTTCCGCGACCTGTTCGGTTCGCTGGCCTGCGTGAGCACGCAGAGCGAGCGCGACGCCCAGCGCCTGCGCGAGCTTGGCTGCCGCGGCGCCGCCGTGCACGCGGCGGGCAGCCTCAAGTTCGAACCGCCTGCGCCGTCGGATCAGCTGCTGGACGTCGCCAAGCTCCTCCGCCATGCGGGACGCCGGGAGGGAGCGCCCGTCCTGCTCGCCGCCAGCACGCACGACGGCGAGGAAACACTGATCGCCGAAATCTTCCTGCGCCTGCGCGCGCGGCACCCCGGACTGTTCCTCGTGCTCGTGCCGCGCCACTTCGAGCGCAGCAAATCGGTGGGCTCCCAGCTCGACCGCCGCGGCGTGCGCTTCGAGTATCGTAGCGAAGTGCGCTACTCCGTGGAACCGGAGCCGGGCGCCAACGACTGTCTCCTCGTGAACAGCACCGGCGAACTCCGCCACTTCTTCGCGCACGCCTCGGTGGTCTTCGTCGGCAAAAGCCTCATCGGGCGCGGCGGACAAAACCCCATCGAGCCCGCCGCCGAGGGAAAGGCCATCGTGTTCGGGCCGCACATGCAGAACTTCCCGGACATCGTGCCGCGCTTCCTCGAAGCGGACGCCGCGATCCAGGTGAGCGACGCGCGCGGACTGGAGCGGGCGCTGGACGATCTCCTGGGTGACGCCGACCGGCGCGAAGTGCTGGGCCGCAACGCGCGCCGCGTGGTCGACGCCAACCGCGGCGCCCTCGAGCGCACGGTGACCCGGATCGTCGCGACGCTCGAGGCCGCGGGCGTGCTGAATTCCTGATCGCCGCGGTCATGGCGCCGCGGTCCCTGGCGCTCCCTCCCGGCACGGAGCGCCCGCGAGGCCGGCTCCATCAAGAAGCCACTTCAATCGACCGACGGTTCCCGCTAGGAAAGGCGCGTGAACGCCCACCGCCGGTCGGACGAGCTGGACCCGTTGCCTTACCTCGCCGAATGGCCGTCGCTGCGGTCGGCCACCGGACGCGTGGACATCCACAGCCTCGCGGCCTTCTGGGTGCGCGAGACCAAGGTGCGCGGCGCCTATCTCGAGTTCGGTGTCGGCATGGGCCGCTCCGCCGTCGCCGCCCTGCGCGCCAACCGCCGCGACAATCCGGACTCCGTCGGCCCCTTCCTTTTCTTCGATTCCTTCTGCGGACTGCCCGAACTGACCTCCGTGGATACCGGATCGGCGCAATTCAAGCGCGGGGACTTCTCCTACTCGATCGAGCAGGTGCGCCAGTTTCTGGCGCGCTACGGCCTGGGCCACGAGATCCCGGCCACCTTTATCCAGGGCTGGTTCGAGCATTCGCTGCCCACCTTCGATGCCGCGGCGCACGGCCTGGAGAAGGCGGCGATCGTGCATGTCGACGTCGACCTCTACACCTCGTGCGCGACCGTGCTCGAGTTCGTGCGCCCGTTTCTCCAGGCGGGGACCCTCATGTTGTTCGACGACTGGAACGCCTTTGGGGCCAGCGATCTGAAGGGCGAGCGGGCGGCCACCGCGGAATGGCTGCTCAAGAATCCGCGCCTGCGCCTCGCCGAGTACGCCAGCTACGGCTGGCACGGGAAGGCGTTCATCGTCGACGTCATTCCCTGAACGTTCCGCCACCGCCGGTTCAATCCCGCGCCCGGAGCTGCCGTGCGCCCCGGGGCCCCTGGCCCGACACCGGGCTGCGCGAACCGGGTTGCCCAGGCGCCAACCGCCCGTTCCTTGACGCTCCCCACCCCCACCACTAGGTTGCCGCGCGATGAACGAGAAGAGCCAAAGCGGACTTTTGATCCCCTACGTGGTGGAACAGACCGGTCGCGGCGAACGCGGCTACGACATCTATTCCCGGCTGCTCGTCGATCGCATCATCTTCCTCGGCACGCCCGTGGATGACATGGTGGCCAATATCATCATCGCGCAGCTGCTCTTTCTGCAGATGACCGATCCCAAGAAGGACATCCACCTGTACATCAACTCCCCGGGTGGCAGCGTGACGGCCGGCCTCGCCATCTACGACACGATGCAGTTCATGACCTGCGACGTGAACACGTACTGCATCGGTCAGGCCGCCAGCATGGGCGCCGTCCTCCTCGCCGCCGGCTCCAAGGGCAAGCGCTACGCTCTCCCCAACGCGCGCATCATGATCCACCAGCCGTGGGGCGGCGTGCAGGGCCAGGCCAGCGATATCAGCATCCAGGCCAAGGAAATCCTGCGCCTGAAGGACCGCCTCAACGAGATCCTCGCCTCCCACACCGGCTTGTCTCTCGAGCAAATCGGACGCGACACCGACCGCGATCGCTTCATGTCCGCAGACGAGGCCAAGGCCTACGGCCTGGTCGACGAAGTCGTGAAGTCGCGGAAGCAGATCCTCGACACCCCCCCGGCCAAACCCGTCTGACCGGATTCCCTTGGCGCGCCCGACCCAACTCACGATGTGCAGCTTCTGCGGCAAGTCGCACGCAGAGGTGAAGAAACTCATCGCCGGACCCGGTGTCTACATTTGTGACGCCTGTGTCGGGGTGTGCAAACAGGTCCTCGACAAGGAGTTGGTCTCCGACGACCGCAAGCCCGCCCCCAAGCTGTCGGTGCCCAAACCGGCCGACATCAAGCGGCACCTGGACCAATACTGCATCGGGCAGGACCGCACCAAACGCACGCTCGCGGTAGCCGTGCACAATCACTACAAGCGCATTGTCGCCAACCCGCCCGCGGTGCCGGGCAAAGACGCTTCCGGCAAGGAAACCCTGCCCACCCCGCCGGCGGACGGCGTGGAGCTCGAAAAGAGCAACATCCTGCTGATCGGCCCCACGGGCTGCGGCAAGACGCTGCTCGCGCGCACGCTGGCCCGGTACCTGGATGTCCCGTTCGCCATC
>CAZYJB010000143.1:0-8135 GCA_964647675.1 uncultured Verrucomicrobiota bacterium
TCCGCGCCGTAGCGACCCACTGAGACCGCCTTTTGCCATGTGCCCTCGCCGCTGGCCTTGGCTTCCCATGATGTGTCCGTGTCGATGACGGTGTCGGGTTGTCCCTGGGCTTTGAGCGTCAGACGCGCGGTGAACCCGGCGGGGCCGCCCTGGTTCTTCGCCTCGGCTCGCAGGGTATTGGCTCCCGCCTTGAGGAACTTGGTAACATCCACCTTGGTGGGGGAACTCCAGTCGTCGTTGGTGGCAACCACCTGGTCGTTGATGAGGACCCGCGCTCCGTTGTCACAGGTGACATGGAGGGTGGCCTGGGTGACGCCGGCGGGTAGCGTCAACGCCTTGCGAAGGCTGATGGCGTCGGGTTCGCCTTTAGTCCAGAGCCAGTGCATCTCGGCCGATGCCGGCCACGCCGAAGCCAGAAGCACCGCGCCCGCGAGGGCTGGGGAGAGGAAAGGACGGGAATCCATGAGTGGCCGAAGGGAATACCACGCTCGCTCGGCTTGGCAAGGCCGGCGGGTGGCGAGCCAAAGAAAGGTCGTCACGGATCTGCGCGGCCGACATCATGGCGCGAGACACGTCATGGATGGACTCCCTCGCGCCGGAGGATCTCAGTGGAATTTCGCGTCCCCTTGCGGGATTTCAAGGTGTCCTTGCGGGCCTGATCCTGAATGGGGCATGGGCCTGACCGCACCAGGGCATCTCCGGAAACGAGGCTATCCGGCAATTCCGTGCCCGGGTGTTTCCGCGGAGGTTCGATGACGGTCGAGTCGCGGCGAGCGAGGTGGGTCTGGATGACGGGGTGGGGTTTCATCCTGGTCTCGATCCTGTTGCCGACCGTCTTCCTTTGGACCTGGGTATCCGGCGTCGGGGACCTTCTGGCGACCCGCCCGGGATTCATCGCGATGTCGCCGTATGCCGCGGGAATGGTGCTGGCCATGGCGGCCGTCCTGGTCCTGCACCGCAGCATTCCCGAGTCCGCTCGCTCCGGCACCGCCGCCCGGATGGTCGGGGTGGGCGTGCTGGTGATCGGCATTATTCCTGCGCTGGAGACGTCCCTCGGAACGCCGGGATTGCCGGAGCGCTGGATCACTGAGAGTGCCTTGATGGCGCTGGGCCGCGTGAGCGGACAACTCTCCGAATCAACCGGCCTCATTCTTGGGCTGCTTGGACTGACGCTGGCACTGGCGCCGCCGGGCAGCGATCGAACCAGACCTGGGGTCCGGCGCGTCGCCCTGGCCTTCACCCTCCTGGCGGTGGCCATCAGTCTGGTGGTACTCCTCGAGGGCGGATATGTCGGGATTCGCCGCTTCCTGTTCGGATGGCGTGGTATCTCGTTCTGGACGGCGCTATTCACCATCACGCTGGGGTCTGTCATCGGACTGGATCAGGCCCGCGCCGGTTGGCAGGGGCGTCCCGCGGGTTCGCACCTGGCGATAACGTCGATGCCTTGGCGTGCGACCGTGTTGATCACGTTGCTGGCGATGACGCTCGGCTCTCTCTATGTCAGGTCGGAAAGGCGGCAGGTTCGGGGAGCGGCCGCGCGCGATCTCCGGGCCATCGCGGAAGCCAAGGTGAACGCCGTGGCGCAATGGCGGACGGAGCGTTTATCGGATGCGCGGTTCTTCGGTCAGGCGGCGTTCGTGGCACGGGACCTCCGCGCTTTTATCGAGGATTCGGAGAACGTGAGGCATCGCACCAGCGTCGAAGACTGGCTGCGGCTGCTCAAGGCCGGCGACCGCTACCGGGAAGTGAACCTGATGGACCGCAACGGTCAGGTGCGCCTCAGTGCGTCCGATGCACCAACCACCAAACTGGAACGGGCACCGGAGTCCTATTTTCCGCCGGAGGTCCTCGCGACCAACGGGGTGGTGATGACCGACGTGTCCGCGGATCGATCCACGCGGGAACCTTTGGTGATGCTGCTGGCGCCAATCCCCGAACGCGTGTCGCGACGGGAGGATGCCCTGGCTGGCGAGGGCGACACCAATGGGGACTGGGTGGGGTTCCTGCGTCTGTCCATCTCGGCGTCCCGCCACTTGTTCCCCCTGATCCAATCCTGGCCCACTCCGAGCCTGACCGCGGAAACGCTCCTTTGTTCCGAGGATGCCGACGGTCTCGCCCTGCTAACCCCGCCGCGCCTGGGATTGCCCGGAGTGGGCCCCTGGCGCCTGCCCGTGAACGGGATCCGGACAGCCCCGGGAGTGAGGGTGGAACGGGGCGGAGTGGTGGACGGACTGGACTATCGCGATGTCGCGGTACTGGCGGTCGTCCGCGCCGTGCCCGGGTCCTCATGGCGCCTGGTGGTGAAGATCGATCGTGAGGAGGTCTTCAATGCCATTCGGCAGGAAGCATGGCTGACCCTGGGGCTGGTGATCGTGCTGTCCGTCGGCGGCGGACTCGGCATGGCTTACGCCTGGGAGCGACAGCGGCACGCCCTGGAGCTCGTCCGGCTCGGGCTCGCCGAACGCGTGGCGCTGCTGATGCAGCAGGCGAATGACATCGTTCTGCTGTTGGACGAGGACGGGGACATTCTCGAGGCCAATCGCCGTGCCGTGGAGGCTTATGGGTACACCCAGGATCAGTTGACCGGCATGGGCTGGCGGCAGCTCGAAGCGAGCACCAGTCAGGAGGCATTCCTGCGGCAGCTCGACCAATCCCTGAGGGAGCGCGGGCGTTTGATCGAGAGCTTTCATACACGACGCGATGGCAGCCGGTTTCCGGTCGAGTACAGCCTGGCCGCTGTGGAGGTCCGCGGCCGGCGCTATGTCCAGGCGATCGTGCGCGACCTTACTGAACGTCATCGGTTGGCACGCGAGCGGGAGGAGATCGAGGCGAAGATGCGCCAAAGCCAGAAGCTCGAAGCAATCGGAACGCTCGCCAGCGGCGTCGCGCACGAGATCAACAACCCCATCACCGGCGTCATCAATTACGCGCAGTTGATCGTGGACCACTCGCCGGAGGATGCCGCGGTGTCGAAATACGCGCGGGAGGTCATCCGCGAGACCGGGCGGGTGGCGGGAATCGTCCGGCAGTTGCTTCAGTTTGCACGGCGCGACGCGGGAGGGCACGCTCCCGAGACGGTTTCCGTTCTCGTCGAGGGAACGGTGGCCCTGATCCGGGGACTCCTGAAACGAGACCTTATAGCGCTGGAAGTCGACGTGCCGGCAAACCTGCCGCCTCTTCCGTGCCGCGGGCCGCAAATCCAGCAGGTGTTGATGAACCTCGTCACCAACGCGCGCGACGCCACGGTGGAGCGCTGGGGCACATCCCGGGGCGACCGCCGCATCCGCATCGTCGGCGTCCTGCGCCAGCGCGACGGCACGCGCTGGGTGCGGTTGTCGGTCGAGGACCGCGGATGCGGTATTCCCGATGACATCCGCGATCGCATCTTCGATCCATTTTTCACCACCAAGCCGCGGGAGCGCGGGACCGGGCTGGGGCTGTCGATCAGCCATGGCATCGTGAAAGAGCACGGTGGCGACCTGCTGGTGGAGTCCGTGGAAGGAGGCGGCACCGTGTTTCACGTGGACCTTCCGGTCGACGGCGCGGCCAGCGGCACGAGTCCGGGGTCTGGCCCGGGGAACCTACCGGAGTAGCATGGCAACGATCGTGATCGTGGACGACGAACCCGGCGTGCGAATCACGCTGTCGGAGTTCCTGCGCCAGGAGGGGCACGACGTGTCAATGGCGGACGGCGCGGATGCGGCGTTGCACCTGCTCGAGGCGGGCGGCGTCGATCTGATCGTGACCGACCTCGTCCTGCCCGGCCTGGGAGGACTCGAGCTGCTGGCGCGCATCCGGGAGGTCGCGCCAGAGACTTCGGTCATCGTGATGACCGGGGCGCCCACGGTGGAATCCGCGGCGGAAGCGGTGCGGCGGGGCGCCATCGACTACCTCGTCAAGCCGGTCACCAAACAGGACATCCACCGCGCGGCGGGCCGCGCTCTTCAACTCAAAGCCCTTGCCGACACCCAGCGCCGGGTGGAGGAACTCCGCAGCGAATACCGGGAACGGCTCGAGGCGGAGGTGGCGGAGCGCACGCGTTCCCTGCAGGAAAGCCAGCAGTTCCTGAGCGAACTGGTGGAGCACAGCGGCGCGCTGGTGTTCGTCAAGAATCCGCAGGGACGCTACGAACTGGTCAACCGCCAGTGGGAACTGGTGACGGGGTTGACCCGTTCGGACGTGATCGGGCGCACCGACCCCGAGGTGTTCGATGCGGAATCCGCGCGCGCGTTCATGGAGGCCGACCGACGGGTCTTCGAGAACCGTCAGACCATCGAGGTCGAGGAGAAGCTCAGATCCCCGGACGGGCTGCGCTTTCTTCTTTCGGTGAAATTTCCGCTCTTTTCGGCGTCCGGCGAAGTGCGCGGCCTCTGCGGAATGGCGACCGACATCACGGAACGCCGCCGCATCGAAAACGCCCTCCGCGCCAGCGAGGCCGAACTGCGCCGCGCGCAGGCGGTGGCGCGGGTGGGGAGTTGGTCGCTGGATATTCCCGCGGCCATCGTGCGTGGTTCCGATGAAACGTGCCGTATCCTGGGATTCACGAAGGAGGTGCCGTTCCCGGTGACGCAGTTCGAGGCCGTGGTACACCCTGCCGACCTGAACTACCTGCAGGACGCCTGGGACCTCGCCGTGCAGGGGCGTCCCTTCGATCTCGAGCACCGCCTGGTGATCGATGGGGAGACCAAATGGGTCCGGTTGAAGGCGGAGATCGAAGCAGGCGCCGAAGGACCGCCCTCCACCGCCCTGGGCACGATCCAGGACATCACGGTGCAGAAACAGGTGGAGGCGCGATTTCTGCGTGCCCAACGGATGGAAAGCATCGGCTCCCTCGCGGGCGGTCTGGCGCATGATCTCAATAACATCCTCGCCCCCATCCTCATCGCGGGGCCCCTCCTGCGCTCGGCGGTCTCGAATCCCGACGACATCTCCGTTCTCGACCTCATGGAGGGCTGCGCCAAGCGCGGCGCGGACCTGATCCGGCAGTTGCTCGCGTTCAGCCGTGGCAGCGAGGGCCGCCAGGTGGCGGTGCAGTTGCGGTACCTGGTCCGTGACACCCTGGGTATCCTGCGCGAAACGTTGCCACGCCGCATCGCGGTCGAACAGGGCATCAGCGGCGATCTCTGGTTGGTGCTCGGGGATCCCATGCAGCTCCAGCAGGTCCTGATGAATCTCTGCGTCAATGCCCGGGACGCCATGCCCGACGGAGGTGAACTGCGTATCGATGTGCGGAACGTCGACCTGCAAACGCTGCCCCCCTGCATGCCGGTCGGTACCGAACCCGGGCGGTTCGTGCGCATCCAGGTGAGCGACACCGGACAGGGAATCCCGCCCGAACTCGTCGACCGCGTCTTCGAGCCGTTCTTCACCACCAAAGAGGTCGGCAAAGGAACCGGACTGGGTCTCTCGACCGTCGTGGCCATCGTGAAGGGACACGGTGGTTACCTCGATGTGCGCAGCGAGCCCGGGCGCGGCACGTCCTTCGACATCTATCTCCGTGCGCTTCCCGTGGCGCCATTGATCGAACTCCGTGACGACGCACCGACCCTGCCGCGCGGCCGTGGAGAGACCGTGCTGGTGGTGGACGATGAACCCAGCGTCCTTCGCACGCTGGGTGCGCTGCTCACGCGCCAGGGGTTCCACGTCGTGGTGGCCCACGACGGCCGGGAAGCGCTACGCAAGCTGGACGAGCAGACGCAGGGCGTCGCCGTGATGGTCAGCGACCTCGTCATGCCGGGCATGGACGGCTTTGACCTGGTCCGCTCAGTCCTGCGCCGTGCGGGTGCAACGAGGGTGGTGATGGTGACTGGCGTCATGGACTGGGAAGGCGCGGATGAAAAGCTCGCGCTGCTGCGCGAACTGGGGGTTCGCCATGTCCTGCGCAAGCCCTGCGATCCGCACGAACTCATCCACGCGATCAGCCTGGAGGCCGCAACACAGGCTTCCTAATCCTGAAGTGACGTCCCCCAAACCGATCCGGGCTCCAGCCGCCAGTGCGCCCGATGCGCATTCTTGATTCGTTGCGCCTTTCCCTCGCGTAATCAACGGCGTTGATGGGCGAGACGAGACCAGTTTCCTTAAGCATGCGACCACGCCTCAGCTTTGCGGGCGGATGGGACCCGCATCGGTCGCGGCTGCTCTACCGCCTGGGGTGGACCCTCTCGCGCTGGGGCATAGCGCTGTACTTCGGGCGGGATGAACAGGGGTGCAGCCAGGTACCCGGATCGGGACCGGTGATCCTGGCCTCGAATCACGCAAGCTTCATGGACCCGCCCTTCGTTGGATCGTGCTGTTCCCGGCCGATCAGCTACCTCGCGCGCGAGTCGCTCTTTTCGAACCCGGTCTTCGGCTGGGTGCTGCGCAAGGTCGGGGCCGTTCCGGTGGATCGCGATGGAGCCTCCGGGAAGGGCGTGAAGACCATCCTCGAACGGCTTAAAGGTGGCGACGGAATCATCCTATTCCCGGAGGGGACACGCACTTCCGATGGTCAACTGGGGCCAGCGCGCGCCGGCCTTGGATTGGTGGTGCTCAAGTCCGGCGCGCCGGTGGTGCCGGTCCGGGTGTTCGGCACCTACGAAGCCTACGGACGACACCTGAAGGTTCCCAAGGCCCGCCGGGTCGCCATCCGCTTCGGCGCACCGCTGCGCTTCGAGGCGCAACATGCCGAAGCGGAATCTGCGAGCCGGCCGCGGCTCAAGGTCCTGTATCAGGAAATCTCCGACGAGATCCTGCGGGCCATCGCAGCGTTGGAACGGCCATGAACCCGTTGCTGTCTTCGTCTCGGAGTGCACGAAATGGCCTTCGCCTCGCGCGGGCGGTCATCATGTGGGCGGTGGGCTGGATCCTGTGGACCCAACCCCACGGCGTGCTGAGTGCGGCACGGTTGATTCCCCTGGCACCCGAACAATTGGAACGCCTTTCCGAACGCATCGTTCTCGGTGGAGTCGAGGCCATCGAAGTGGGGCGGGATTCCTCCGGCCGCGTCCACACCCGGCTGTCGCTCCGGGTGCACGAGGTCTGGAAAGGCCCGGCAGTGGCGCAATGCGACGTGGTGCTCGGGGGCGGAACCCTGGGGGAGGTTCACCTCGCCGCTTCAGAGTTTTCCTGGCCCGTCGTGGGCGAGCGTGCTGCCTGGTTCTTGATCCGGAACGCCTCGGGCGAATGGGTGCTCGCGGCCCTCGACCAAGGGTGCTTCAGGGTGGGACAGAATCCCGGCGGAACCTGGCTTGCCTGGAACCGATTCCACGGCCGTTCCATGGACGCCCCGCCGCACGCGGGTGCGTCGCTTCGGACCACACTCTCCCTGGATGAACTGCGCCGGAGGGTGGCGGAGTCGAAAGGGGGCCGATGAACCGTTGGATGCGAGTTGCCTTCCTGTCCGCCGTGCTTCTTTCAATGGCGATGCTTAGTAGCCGCGCTTTCGTCGGTGAACAGAACGCTGCCGGTCAGTGGCGGCGGTGGAGCCTGAATCCCACTGACGCACGGGTTCCCGTCACGTCCGTAAACCGGTCCACCCGCGCCATCGTCTACCGCCTCGATCGCGCAGGATCCCACCAGGGAGAAGGCGCCCGCGACCTCGACGCCGTGCGGACGGCCTTCGATTTGTGGCAGCAGGCATCGGGCACGGTGCTGAGATTCGAAGAAGGCGCGCTGGTGGAGGGCACCCGGGACATCAATAGCAGCGACGGATTCAACACGCTGTTCTGGACCACCAACCTGCTCGTCAACGGCGGGCGCGACAGCCTCTCCGGGGTGCTCGCCCTCACCTACGTCGCATCCTTCGCCGACGGCAACGTCATCTTCGACAGCGACACGGTCTTCAACGCTGCGCAGTTTCGTTGGTCGACGGATGGGCTGAGCTCGCAGACTCAGAGTCCTTTCGTGGAAGCGATCGCCCTCCATGAGATCGGACATGCGCTGGGACTCCGGCATTCCCCAGTGGGCGGCGCCACCATGCTCTTCGTCGGCGACCAGGGGGTGAATTCACAGGTGGGACTCTCGCAGGACGAAATCTCCGCCGCCAATACCCTCTACGGCACCGCGGCCACGGCAGCCTTGTGATGAGCAAACAACATGACCGGTGGCGAAGTCCATTACTTCCACTGCAACTTGTGAGTTGCGCAATTCGTGCCGTT
>CAZYJB010000144.1:0-8079 GCA_964647675.1 uncultured Verrucomicrobiota bacterium
ACTGCGTCGATGTCGTCTGGCACTGCAAGCCGCTGGGCAAGGACGTGGACTGGAATGGATCGGGCATGCACTCCAATTTCTCGACCAAGCACCTGCGCGAAGTGGGCGGCAAGGAGTACTTCGAGGCGCTCATGGCCGCCTTCGACAAGTACCGCAACGAACACATCGCGGTGTATGGCCCGGACAATCACCTGCGCCTGACCGGCCTGCACGAGACGCAGTCCATCGACAAGTTCAACTACGGCGTGGCCAATCGCGGCGCGTCGGTCCGCGTGCCCCACAGCTTTGTGAACAATAACTACCGCGGGTACCTCGAAGACCGCCGCCCGAACTCCCAGGCGGACCCGTACAAGGTGGCAAGCCGCATCCTGCAGACGATCGCCACGGTGCCGACCAAGTAGCAGACCTCGCAGCAGTGGCAGCGGCTGGATCGCCGCAATCCCCCTCACGAGACCGGGCCCGCATCGAAGCGCGCCCGGTCTTCTTTGTTTCGGAGGCGCCGGAAATCGCATCGTTTACCGCGTCATATCCTCCGACGGTCCGGCCCGAGGGGAAAACTGCCTGCCGGGGAGCCACTTGTTCCGCAAATCCCTAGGCCGACGGCGGTTTCGGTGTCAGCGGGGCTTACACTACCAGCACCGACGCCCGGCGGGCATTCGTTCACCCGCCCCTGCAGCATCGCGGCTCAACCAACTGATGAAGAGTCAGTTGAACCTCCGGCACCTCCTTCGGTCTTCGACCCGGCCGAAGACTTCGCAGATGTGGCACGGCACCTGCCTTAGGGAAACTGTGGAAGCGCTCGGCGCTCCCGGTGACCGCGGGTCACCCTCGGCTGTCCGCCGCCCTCCACGAAACCTGGCCTCAACGCCCGTGAACCCGACACCCCGATTCCCGAAGCGCTCTGCGAGTCTTCCCCTCCCGTCCCCACCGGAGGGGTTGAAAGAGTCCGCCTCGGAATCGGTTGGCGACGAGTGGTCTGCGCCCCGCGGCCCGACCCCGCCTCGCGCGTCCTCGCGTCCCTCGTGTCGACGTTCATCGCCACCCCGAGCGGACTGGCCTGACTGGGGCACCTGATCCGTTGCCCCCAGTCTGCCACCCGCCCGTGCAGCGGTTTCGTCGGAGTCCATCGGGCAGCGGGGCCGGGTGACGATCCATCGTCGCCCGGCCCCTCATCGGAGGTCGCTCGACGCCGGACCAGGACCGGGATGTTTGGCAGGGGACTGGAATGCCATCCGCTGTCTTTCCGCTGGCCAAGGCACGTCAGGTTTGCGTAATGCACGCCCCGCATGGCGTGTTTCCTCCTCGACAGTCAAGGCCAGTCCCTGGGGCCGTACTCCCTCGAGGAGTTGCGGTTGCTTCGGGATCGCGGGCTGGTGGAGGCAAACTCCCTCGTGCGCGTCGAGGGTTCGCGCTCCGCACAACCGCTCGCGGATTTACTCGAGTCCCAGAGTCTCCCGCCCGGTTTCGGACGGCGCATGGTTCCCCCGTGCACTCCGGCCTCCGCGCAGACGCCTTCTTCGCTTCAACGATCCGAGAGGACGCCGAGCGCGGGGCGGGACTTTCTCCGTCTCGCGCCGCACCTGATGCTTCCGCTGGAGGATATATCACGACTGCGCACGCAGGATTCGCGGCGCATCCTTGCCCTGGCGGTGGTGGGTTTGCTGCCGCTGTTCCTCGTGGTCTACCTGCGCGCGACGGTCGACCTCGGCGGCGCCTACTGGGGCATCGCGCTCTATAGCTCCCTGCTTTGGGCGCTGTTCTTCCATGCCGCCTTCGCGCAACCCGAAGTCACCCTGGTCCGCTGCGTCTGGGCGTATGTCGGCTCGGCCGTCTTCTCCGTCGGTCTGGTCGCGCTGGCCCGCTACGCCATCCCGGTCGAGTGGGTGGCGGTCTGGATCCAGTCCCCGTCGCTGTCCACCCGCTGGGCCGGACATCTGGTCGGCGTCGCCGCGATCGAGGAACTGGCCAAACTGTTCGTGCTCTACTTCATCGCGGACCGCGCGACGTCGCCGCGCACGGTGCTCTTCTATGGTCTCATGTCCGGGCTCGGCTTCGGCATCTTCGAAGGCGTCGCCTACCAGAGTTCGCAGAACCTCGTCGCGTCGTTTCCCAACGGACAGCCGACCGCCAAGGGCGCCGGCCTTTATTACATCCTGAACTTTCTGCGCCTGACCTCCCTGCCCTTCCTGCACGCCATGTGGACCGGCATCGCTGCGTTCTTCGCCGGGTTCGCAGTTCATCACCCGCACCGGCGCGGTGGCTACCTCATTGCTGCGTTCGCCGTGCCGACCCTGCTGCACGCCACTTACAATACGTTCAGCGATTCGATCGTGGGATTGACCGTCGCGCTGATCACGGTGGTCGCACTGAACCTCTACCTGCTCAAGAGTCGCGACTTCGAAATGGCCCTCGGGGAGCGCGTCTGACCACGCACCCAGGGTCAGTGCCTAGCGCCGCGTCACCGAGAAGCCGCCCTCGAACCAGAGCCCGTTGAATTCAAACTCCATCCGTCCGTCCTGCCACGAGGCGCAGTGCCAGGCGATCTCGTTGCGCGCCTGGCACAGCGACTCGACCTCCGACAGCATCGCCTCATCCAGTCCCACCACGCCATAACGCGAGCGGCGCAACCCCTCCGTCTCCATGCGGCGCAGCAGTTCGTCCGCTGCCGCCGCGGATCGTCGCACCACCCAGATCTCGGCGTACGGCGCCTTCACCGCCAGTCGATCCAGCTTGCTCACCGGGCAATCGCCGCATTCCACCCAAAGCGCGATCCGACCCTGGTAATCCGTCTGCATCAAATCGGGAACGAAGGGCATGAACGGATCGTCGAGGTGCGGCTCGATCTCGAGGCGTTCGCGCTGAAAGAGCAGGTAACCGAACAGCTTCAGCAGGAGATGGGTTCGTGTCTCGGTCTCGCGCCGCACCATGATCAGCTTCGGACGCAGCGACGTGCGCGCGTGCATCGAAGCGAGGTTGAACACCAGGCGCTCGCTCACGGCTCCACCTGCACCGGCATGCCCACCCAGGCGAGCTTCAAGAGACGCTCGGCGTTCCAATTCGCCAGCCGGAAACACCCGTGCGACTCGGTGCGCCCCACGTCTTCCGGATGCGGCGTGCCGTGAATGCCGTAACCGGGCCGGTCGAGCCCGATCCAGGCCGTGCCCACCGGGTTGTTCGGACCCGGCGGAATCATGAGCTTGCGTCCGATCCGCCGCGCCTCTTCCGATTCCCGGAAGATCTCGGGATCGAATCGGTAATTCGGATTGGGCGCCACCTTGACCACGCGCAACTCGCCCACCGGCCGCTTCTCGACCCGACGCGCGATGCTGCACGGGAAATGCGCCAGCAGGGCACCCGCATCGTCATAAACCCTCAGCGTCTTCTCACCGAGACTGATGCGCACTCGTGCGGCGCGACCCTTGGGCGCCGCCACCACGACGCCCGGCACCCGCACCACCGCCCCAGTCCCCACCCGGTGCCAGTCGATGTCCGGATTCAACTGACGGATCAGGCGCGGGTGCGCCTGAGCCCGCTCCGCGACCAACTCGAGGAGCGTCTCGTAGTCGAGGCGCTCCGACGACGCCTTCCCCAGCCAGGTCTTGGGCACCGGCGTCAATCGGCCAAGGTCCTCGGGCGTGACGCGGTAGATCTCAAAGCCCTCCTCCTCCCACCGCAGTGCCTTGAGGGTCGCCGCGTCCGGAAGGCCCGAGGGAGGCAGGCCCTCCTGTCTCTGAAACACCCGCAAGGCCGTGCGCGTCTGGGATCCCAGCACACCATCGATGGGGCCGCTCGAAATCCCGCGCCGCGCCAGTGCGGCCTGCACCGCCACCAGATGATCGCGGGAATTCGTCGCGCTCAGCGACACCCTGTGGGACGCCTGGGTGACGGCGCCCGTCGCGGGGGGAACCGAGGGGAAGGCGAGGCCGCCACCCGGCGGCGCTCCCGTCGTCACCGACGTCACCAGGTTCGACCCCGCGGTCGGCGAAATGCCCGGCATCACCTTCCCGCGGTTGCTGGCGAACTCTGCGCCCTGGCCCGGGCTCCGCTGCGGGACCGATCGGGCCGCCCCGACGCGGCCGGTCGACGCGGGCTTTGCCTCCGCCGTCGGCGCGGCCGATCGCCGCCAGGAGAGCGGTCGCCCGGAACTCCACCAGATCCAGCCGACCAGACCGGCCATCGCCAGCACACCCGCCCACGCCACCCAGACGCCCAGTGGCGTCAGGGTCGAACCTCGTCTGGAACGACGCTTTGGCATCGATGTGAATATGCGCTGCGGGTCGGACGTCGGAAGCGGGTTGGGTCAGGTCGAAACACCTGGCCATCGCCACCGGACCCGCATGGTGCCTGCCGACCCGATCGAAGTCGAATCCGCCCTCGTCGCCGCGGGCGGCGGGAAGGTCGCGGTGCCGCGGGTGCGGGTCGCCGATCGGGGTCCGGGGTCATTCAAGAACTGTACGCATGCGTAATTTTCAGCAATTCGGCGTTTGCACCCCCGACGGCCTCACCCTAGTTTCACAGCGCATCGCATGAGATCGGTCCTTGTAGCCATCGTGGTCCTGGCGCTCGTCGGAGGCGGCGCATATCTCTGGCTGGGCTCGCCCAGCGGCGGCGGTCCGTCGGTCCAGGCGGGTGGCGCTGGCGCGGAACGCCACAAGACGGCGGTTGCCGAGTCCGGCAACATTGCCTTCTCGGTCACGGTCGCCGGCGAAATCGGCCCCGCCGAGCAGGTGTCCGTGCGCCCGGAAGTCAACGGCCGCATCAGCGAGTTGCCGGTGGACGTGGGCGACAAGATTGCCAAGGGCGGTCTGCTTTTCGCGCTCGACGACAAGGACCTCAGGATCGAAGTCGATGCTCGCGAGAAGCAGATCGAGAGCACGCGTCTGCAATTCGACAAGGCCCGCATTGCCATGGAACAGGCGCAGCGAGACTTCGAGCGGGACACCGAACTGTTCGAGGCCAAGCTGGTGGCCAGGCAGGTGTTCGAGGCGACGCGCCAGCGCTTCGAGTCCGCGCAGAAAGACCACGCGCTGGCCAACAACTCGATCGAACGCGCCGAGCAGGAGGCGATGCTCGCGCGTGAGCGTCTGCAAAAGACCCGCATCGTCGCGCCCTTCGACTGCACCATTCTCACGCGTCCCGTTTCGGTGGGCCAGGCGGTCTCCGGATCCGGCGGGTTCAACAGTGGCACGGAGGTGCTCACCATCGCCGACCTCAGTTCCATGGTCATCAGCGCGCACGTCAACCAGGCCGACGTCACGCGCCTCAAACAGGGCATGGTGGTGAACGTCGTCGTCGACGCCGTGCCGGGCCTCAGCATCACCGGCGAGGTCGAACGCCTCGCGCCGCAGGCCACGGTTCGCAACAATATCAAGGGCTATGCCACGCGCATCGCCTTGAAGAGCGTCGACGCGCGCGTCCAGCCCGGCATGACCGCGAGCATCACCATCCCCGTCGCCACCGCCGAAAACGTCCTGACCGTGCCGTTGGTCGCGGTGTTCAGCGAGCAGGGCGAGCGCTACGTCTACCGCAAGAGCGGCGAGTCCTTCGAACGCCGCCCGGTGGTGGTGGGTGTTTCGGATTTGTTCCGCGCGGAAATCAAGACCGGCCTCGCCGCAGGCGACGTCGTCGCCCTCGAAACACCCCAGGGCGTGAAGGAACTGGCCGCCGGTGGAACCTCGACCAACGCGCGTCCCGCCGGGGCACGACCCGGCACCTGACCGGCCGTAGGCCGACGCCCGGTCCGTAGCGCTCGCCCTTCGGCTGTCGCCTCTCCGCCCTACGCCCCCTGAGCGATCCCATGGCCCTGCTCGAACTCCGCAACATCACCAAGGCCTACCAGCTCGGCGGAGAAACCATCCGCGCGCTGGACGGCGTCTCCCTGGACATCGATGGCGGGGAGTTCATCTCCATCATCGGTCCATCGGGCAGCGGCAAGTCGACGCTGATGCACATCCTCGGGTGTCTCGACACCCCCCTCCTCCGGCACGATCCGGCTGGATGGCACCGAGATTCAGAACGCCTCGGCGCGTGAACTGACGCAGATCCGCAATCGCAAGATCGGGTTCGTCTTCCAGTTCTTCAACCTGCTGCCGAAGCTCAACGTGCTGCAGAACGTCGAGCTTCCCATGATCTACTCGGGCATCCCTTCCCGCGAACGCCATGAGCGCGCCATGGAAGCGCTCAAGACAGTGCAGCTCGACAACCGCGCCAAACACCGTCCGACCCAGCTTTCCGGCGGGCAACAACAGCGCGTGGCCATCGCGCGTGCCCTGGTCAACAATCCGCGGCTCATCTTCGCCGACGAGCCAACCGGCAACCTCGATTCCCACACCGGCGAGATGATCCTCGAGACGTTCCGGGAGTTCCACCGGTCCGGACGCACGATCATCATCGTCACGCACGATCCGGAGATCGCCGCTGTGACGCCGCGGCGCATCGAGATCCGGGATGGTCGCATCGCCGAAAAGCTCGATCCCACCCTCGCCGGACTCAAGCACCTCGAGTCCTCGGCCGCCTCCCCGTAGTCGCGGCCGTGAGGCTGCGCTGACGGAATGGTCTCGGCGACGGATGTTGCCCAAGCACAGGCGTGGCGCCACCAGGACGTGGCGCCCCACCTTCCCTGCCCCTAACGAATCCGCAGGAACTTCGCGCACACCGGCGCGCCGACCTCGATCCGCTGGCCAGTCGGCGACAACGCGCCGGTCTCCTGGTCGATCGCAAAGACCACTACGGAATCCGAATTCTGGTTCTCCGCCAGCAGCCAGCGTCCGGTCGGATCCACCGCAAAATTACGCGGGGTGCGCCCGCCGGTGGGTTCGTGTTCGACGTACTGGAGCGTCCCGGCCTTCCGGTCGAACGCATACACGACGATGGAATCATGCCCGCGGTTCGAGCCGTACACGAACCGTCCACCGGGATGCACCACGATCTCCGCCGTCGAGGCATCCCCGGGGTTCGGTCCGGGCAGCGTCGGCACCGTGGCCAGTTCGCGCAACCGCCCGCGCCTCCCGTCATACGAAAAGGCCGTGATCGTGGTCAGCATTTCGTTGATCGCGAACAGGTGCCGACCGTCGGGATGAAACGCGAAGTGGCGCGGTCCAGAGCCCGGCGCGAGCGGCACGAAGGCGGGATCATTCGGAGTCAGCTCGCCGGTACGTGCGTTGAAGTCGTAGACCATCAGCTTGTCGATGCCCAGATCGGCCGCGATGGCGTGACGATTGCGCGGGTCGACCTGGATGGAGTGCGCGTGCGGCGCCTTCTGCCGCGCCTGGTTCACACTGGAACCCTCATGCTGGACCACCTGCTTCGCCGGCCCGAGTGCACCGCCCGCCTCGATGGGGAAGACGCCGAGCGTTCCACTCGAATAGTTGGCCACCAGTACCCAACGCCCGGTGTGATCGACGGTCAGGTGACAGGGATGGGACCCGTGCGAGTCCTGAACGCTGAGGCGTTTCAGCGCACCGTTGGCCGGGTCGATGTCGAACGCCGCCACCGTCCCGCCGCCGCGCCCTGCGGAGTCCGCCGTCTCTCCCACGGCGTAGAGGTGCCGCCCTTCCGGGTGCAGCGCGAGGAACGAGGGATTCGCCATCTCCGCCACCAGCGCGGGCGATCCGAGCGCACCCGTCTCGTGGTTGAAGCGACTGACGTGGATGCCGCGACTCTTGCCGCCGGTGTAGGTCCCAAAATACACCCACGACTCCGTGGCGCGCACTGCCTCCCCGGTTCCAAACGCCGCGCCCAGCGCAAGTAATCCCAGTGCTCCCCATCGACTCCCAAAGGTGGACATGCGCGGATCCAACCGCGTTCCGGGATCCCCGACAAGCCGCGCGACGCGCATCGCGCTCCTCGGTCGTCATCGGGAAATCGTCGCGCCTTGGAGCCCGTCCCAAAAGTCAGTGGGATCCTGTCCTCGAGCAAAGGGGCGGAGGGCGAGGAGGGAGGCCGCGGTTGCGGGAAGACAGCGGTCCCTCAACGACGGGCTATCCCGCGCGTGCGGGACCCGTTGCGGTTTTCCTCGAACCCCTCCGCGCGGCGGTTCCTTGGGCGCCGTCCTTCGTTGGCATGGCCGTCATCCCGCGG
>CAZYJB010000145.1:0-8004 GCA_964647675.1 uncultured Verrucomicrobiota bacterium
TCGTAGGCGTCGGGAGCGGGATCCTTGACGAAGGCGGCCACCTCGGCCGGGCTGGGAGGCAGGCCCAGAAGATCCGAATAGAGCCTCCGGATCTGGATGCGGCGATCGGCCTGCGGCGACGCTGGGAGCCCGATCTCCTTGAGACGCTGGCGCACGAGGAAGTCGACGCCGTGTTCGCCGTAGGGCACGAACGCCTTCACCGGCGGTTCGTACGACCAGTGCTTTTGGTAGGCCGCGCCCTGTTCGACCCAGCGTTTGAGGATCTCCTTCTGGCGCGGGCTGAGCGCCTTGTGGGAGTCCTTGGGGGGCATCAGATCCTCCTGGTCGTCGGTCAGGATGCGCGTGATGAGCTCGCTTTCGGCGGGTTTGCCTGGAACGAAGGCCTTTCTTGCCAGCGCTTCGTCGCGCAGGTCGAGGCGCAGCTTGCCCTGGCGGTGGTTGGCGTCGGGTCCGTGGCAGGCAAAACAATTGTCCGAAAGGATCGGGCGCACATCGCGGTTGAAAGCGATCGTGTCGGGCACCGGCGCTTCGGGTTCCGCCGCGACGGCGGGAGCGGCGACCGGCAGCCAGGCGAGGCTGAGAAGGAGCAGAGCCAGGTATCGGGCATTCATGGGGCGCGCAGGAACGGAGAGATGCCCGACGCTAGGCGATGGAGCGCGCGACTGTCGAGAGGGGGCAAGGCGGGGGTGAAGGGCCTGGGTGACTGGGAGGAGGCGGCTCGGCCGGGACACCTCGACCCACCTGCCGTGTGAGGTGCAGGGAAAGGTGGAAAGCCGGCGCCTCCGATCAATCCCCGGCGCGCATGGTCCACATGCCGAGTTTCGATTTCTTGACGAACTCGGCATGACCATCGGTGAAGCTGGCGTTGAAGCCGCGATTGTGCCGCGGCGAGACGTGCCCGGAGGAGGGATTCTTCCGATCGGGCGCGTCGGCGAAAAAGGCCGGGCCGAAGCCTGCGTGGTACCAGGCATCCGCCTGTTCGAGGCGCCAGATTTCGAACGTGTTGGTATGGCCGTCGAGAATCGCCAGCGTGCCCGAGGGATCCTGGATGTCGCGCATGGGCCGGCTGGGGTTCTGCCAGTTGTTGAGAAACGGGCCGGCGGCGGGCGCTCCGGTCCATGCGGGTTTGCCGGTCGCGGCGTAGGCACCGCCGCTGGCATTGACGATGTAGTCCTTGATCAGGGGCTTGGGCGTGTTGGTGGGGCGTAGTTCCGACCAGGTGGCGTGCGGTCGCGCGCTGGGACAGGAGTAGACCGGCTCGCTGTTGATGTACGGGCGACAGAGGTCCTGCCACCAGTAGAGCTCGCGCTGCCCGGGCCAGGTGTAGGCGTAGCCGTACGGCAGGACGTCATCGTGATCGCCAGCGTAGAGGACGATGCCGAGGCCGATCTGGCGCTGGTTGGACAGACACGCGGCCTGCCGGCCCTTGGCCTTCGCGCTGGCCAGCGCGGGGAGCAGCATGCCCGCGAGGATCGCGATGATGGCGATCACCACGAGCAATTCGATCAGGGTGAAGGCGGGGGAAGACGGTTCGGCCGGCGCGGCGGGAAGAAGGGCTTTCGGGTTTCTGCCGGATCGCATGCTTATCCTCAGGCTGGTCCACCGTAGTCGTCCCGCGTGGCGCGGTCAAACACCTTGGTCCCTCTCCGCCTTCGTGGTTCAACCGGAGCTCTACGGTCTCCATTGACCGTAAAGGTTTGGGTGAACCACGAAGTCACGAAGGGCACGAAGTAAGGCGGCGATGGACGAGGCTTCCTGTTGGGGCCGCTGAGAAACCGGCACGCCCAGGCAGCTTCTGCCCTGTAGGCCCTCCTCAGTGCTCCCGCTTGGCGCGGCTGGGCTGCTGGCCGGGTACCCAGAGGTCCTGCCACGTCAGACCGCACTCGCGCGCCATGCGGACGCAGTAGTCCAGGCGGCCGAGATCGTCGCGGCCGGCATTGTTGGTGCCGAAGGTGAAGCGGAGTCCGGCCTTCTTCGCGGCGCGAATGAAGTCGGCGCCGGGCAGTTGAAAGCGATCGTTGATCTCGATGGCCACGCGGTGACTCGCCGCCCCCGCAATCACTCGATCGCGCCGCGCAGGCGTCCAGAGCTCCGCGTGCCGGGCGGCCAGGATTTGCGGCAGGAAGGTCGGGTTGACCCAGACGTCGATGGGTTCGGATTCGAGGACGCGCACCGTCTGCGCGACGAGCGATTCCATGAACGTCTCGGCGTCGCCGAGGGTGACCTCCTCCGGGATCCAGAGGCGCATGCGGCGACCGCCGGGTCCCGCGATCGTCATGGCATCGGTGAAGACGTAGTCGAAACGCGCGAGGGCTTCGCGAGAAAAGAGCGTGGGCCACTCGCGGCCTTCGCCCTGGAGCGCGGTGAAGAACAGCGGATGCCGGATCTCGGCGAGTGCGCGGTCGAGTCCGGCGTCGTTGGTGACGGCGAATCCAAGGCCACCGTTCACTGCGATCCCGGCGCCGATGCCCGTCCGGAACTGGCGCAACGCCACCTCGGCGAGCGTGAGGCCGCCCTTGAGGTGCGTGTGGAGGTCGAGGACGGGGAAGTTGCTCGCGTGCAGTGCCGCGAGATTCGTGGAGATCTGGAAGGGCGCGGAGTCGGGCGCGGTGTCGCCGCGATCCAGGGCGCGGGCGCGCAGGTGGCGATAGCGCACGCGACTGCCGGGGTCGTGGCATTGCAGCGCGATGGTGCCGCCACCGATGCGGCGCCCGGCATAACCGCCCGTGGGCGCATCGGGCGGTTCGACGTAGTCGACCGCGAGCGTGTCCCCGACCCAGATGCGGACGCGCTTGCCTTCGACCCGGAACCGCAGACGGAACCATTCACGGTCGGAGGCGAGCTGCCGGTACACGTTGCGGATGGCGTAGAGGCTGCCGGTCCTCTTGTTCTCGCGGTAGCCGCCCTCGCCCGTGGCGGTGTTGTTCACCTGCACCTCGAATCCGTGCGCGGGCCAGTCCTTCTCCTGAAAGCGCGTGTGGAAATAGACGCCCGAATTCGCGCCGGGCTCGGTCATCACCTCGGCTTCGAATTCGAAATCCGCGAATTGCGCCTGGCCGTCGGGCCCGGTGTAGAACAGGTGCGACCGCGGACCCACGCACTCGATGGAGCCGTCCACCACGCGGTGTGAAGCCGGGTTTTCATTGGCGCGCCAGCCCGTGAGCGACCTGCCGTCGAACAGGGAGATCCACTCCGCGGCGGTGGCGGCCAGCGGCGCACTCGCCACGATGCCGGCGAGGCACGTGGCCAACCGCAGAGCGCCGGTCCAGCAGTGGCGGCGGGAGCCGCGAGTCGGGTCAGTATTGTTCGGTGGCTTCATACTCCTCGATGGGCCGCGAGAATTGGTCGCTGGTGAGGAGCACCTTGAACCGCGTGTCGCCGCCTTTGGCCGCCTTGGCCACGACGCGCCAGGTTGCCTTCTCCTTGGGGGCCAGCGTCGCGAGCGGTTCGATCAGCACCGTGCCGCCCTCGGCGCGCACCGTGGTCGGACCGCTGCCGGAGACGAATTCCTGCGTTTCGGGGAGCGGACACGTCAGCTTGATCTGCGTGCCGTTGGAAGATCCCTGGTTGGTCACCTGGATCTCGTAGGTCACGTGCTGGCCCACCTCGACTGGATCCGCGAGATCGATGACCTCGAGCAGGATGGCGAAGATGCCGCGCACCTCGGTGGCGCAGGACGAGTCGGTGGCGGGCGCACACTGGCCGTGTGCGGAGGGGGTGAAGGCGAGCGACGTCGGTTGGGGGGACGTGAAGGTGGCGCAGACCTGGCGCGCGGTGTGGGCGGGCAGCGCGGCGAGGTTCCAGGTCACGACCCCGTCGGCAAGCGTGCCGCCTTCAGTGGCGGTGGTGAAGGTCGAGCCCGCTGGAACGGGCAGGCGCACGATCACCTGCGGATCCGGTGCGTCCCCGGAATTGGTGACGGTGAGGCAGATTTCGACCGGGCGGTTGATGAGCGCGGACCCCGGCGCGGCGCAGGCGAGCGCGAGACTGGGAGCGAACACGCGGGTGGTGGCGGTGGCTTCGGCGGTGCCGCCCTCGGCGCTGGTGACCGCCACCCGATTCTCGAAGACGCCTGCGGAAGCGGCGACCAGTTGGAACTTGAACTCGGTGCCCGCGCCCGGCTTGAGGGTGCCCGCGTCGAGGACCAGCGACGTGTCGCCCTTCGCGGTGCGCAATCCGGCGGGCAGCGTGTCAGTCACCTTGACCTGATTGAGGGTGCCCAGGCCCTGGTTGCGGACGATCAGGGTGACTTCGAACGGGTCGCAGAGCGTGGCCTCGGGCGGCATCGATTTGGTGATCGCGAGGTCCACTTCGCGCCCGAGATGGATCACGAGGAAATTGCTGCACGGCTTGGGCGTGAGGCAGCGGTAACGCTGGCCCTTCGACACGAACTCGAACTGGTAGGCCTCGAACGGCTGCCGGCCGGCCCAGAGCACATCCATGAGCGCGATGGCCTTGCCTCCGCGACGGGTGGACATGAAGGGCAGTCGCGTGCCGGGCGGGATGCGGACGTCCTCGATGGGCGCGGTAGCGGCGGCGCGGCGCAGGTCCTCCGGATTGCCCGGCCAGGACGCCTGTTTGAGCACCGCATCGACGTCCGCCTTGAGCTTCGCGTCCTGCAGCAGGCGGCGCAGGTCCTCGGGCGTGCGCAAGGGCGGCGCGAAGCGCGTTTCCGGATCGCCGAGGCGCGTGGCACGGTGCTGCTGCGCGTGGGCAGGCAGTTGGCCGAGGCCGAGGCTGAGGAACGCCAGGGCGAGGCCGAGGAAAACGGGGAGCTTGGGTCTCATGGCAGACGCGCCTTCATGGTCCACGCTGCGGCGTCCCGTCAACAGCTTTGGCGAAAGGGGGATGGAGACCTGGGGACGCGGCTGGGCAGAGACGCCTCGTCCCTCCTGCCGGGTGGGGAGCAGGAAAGGTGGGGCGCCACGTCCCTGTGGCGCCGCGGGTGGGGGAAGGGATGGGGTGACCGTTCCGCGGCCGGCAGCGTTTACGGCGCCGGATGCAAGTCGGGTGCCACCCACTCACGACGAGTGCGGCCCTGGAACAGCAGATCACGCGAGTAGTAGCGCAGCGGCCACTCCTTGTCGGCGAGTGGGGAATCCAGAATCTGGTGGACCAGCGCCGATGAGAGGGGTGCGGGAGCGGAGGAGGAGATCTGCGCGAGCACGCCCAGCAGGAACAGGCGCGTGATGCTCTCGTGGTAACCGCCCGTGTCGGTGTTCGGTGTGCCGACCGCCTCGTTGTGCGCGCGGATGCGCGCGCGCAGCAACTCCTGCGCTTCGTCCGCCGGATGCCGCATCGCGTGCCAGAGTCCGACGACGAGATGGGCGTCGTGGTTCCACTCCGACTTGGGCAGCTGCGCCGCGTTGAACCTCGCCACGAAAGCCTCGATCTGTTCACGAGTGGCGAATCGCGCGCGGGACTGGGTGGGATCCACCCCCGGACTTTTGCCGCGGTGGTTCGGACCGGCAAGAGCCACGGCCTTGACCCGACTCCCACGTCGAAAGGGATGGATGAGCGTCCACCACGCAGCTCCCGAAGGAAGGCAGGGCGGGGCCGGAAGCCAAGACCCGGCAGGGCCCCTCCGTTTTCCTGGTGCGTAGTCACCGACAGCTTGTCCGGGGCCTCGCCGTCAGCCCACACTGCCCGCGACCCATGGACACGCTGATCCGACCTGCCTTTGGAATGGGAGCTGACCCGCGTGCCCAGCGGGCGATGCGTGTCGCGAGGAACGGGTGGTTGTCGGCCGTCGTGTCGGGGGCCTGGTTGTCCTTCGCATGCCTCTCGCCGGCGGCGGGTTTGACGGTCCATGCCCTGCGCACCGAGGCGCTGGTCCGTCCGTTGGGTCTCATCACACCCAAGCCGCGGTTGTCGTGGCAGGTGATGTCGACCGCGCGCAGCCAATACCAGCTCGCGTATCAAATCCAGGTGTCCACCAATGCGCGGTCGCTGGACGCGGATCGCGCGGACACGTGGGATTCCGGACGCGTCGCTTCGGGTGAAACGTTGCTGGTGCCGTACGGCGGTCGCGCGCTGGGCACGGGCGAGCGGGCGCATTGGAGAGTGCGCGTCTGGGATGGCGAAGGCCGCGTGTCGGCATGGTCGGAACCCGCGCAGTGGGGCATGGGCGTGGTCAAGGCTGCGGACTGGCGCGCGCGTTGGATTTCGTGGGCCGATCGCACGCCGCTGACGACCAATCGCGCGGCGCTGCATCTGCCGTCGGCGAAGCATTACCGGAAGGAGTTTCGGGTGACGAAGCCGGTGGCGCGCGCCGTGGTGCATGTCACCGCCCTGGGTTTGGTGGAACTGCACCTCAACGGACGTCGCGTGGGCGATGCGTGGTTCGAACCCGGGTGGACCGACTACACGCGTCGCGCGCCCGTGCGGACGCATGATGTGACCGCGCAATTGACGCGGGGCGCCAATTGCCTCGGGGGCATCGTGGCCGATGGCTGGTACGCGGGCTACGTGGGCTACGGGCTGCTGGTGGGCTACGGTCCCCACCAGACCGGACGCGCCTTCTATGGCAAGACTCCGGCGTGGATGGCCCAACTCGACGTCGAGTACGAGGACGGCTCGCGTGATTCGGTGGTGACCGATGGCTCGTGGCAGGTCTCGAGCGACGGACCGATCCTCGAGGCGGATCTTATCATGGGCGAGGCGTACGACGCGCGGCGTGAGGCGGCGGATTGGTGTCGGCCGGGCGGCGCGCGATCGTGGACCTGGGAGCGCGCGATCCTGGCGAATCAGCTGCCGCGCGTGACGGCCCCGTTCCATGACACCCGCGGCGTGCGCCAGGTGGACCTCAGTTTTCGTGCGCCACCGCGGCTGGAGCCTTATCTCGCCCCGCCCATTCGCGCGACGCAGGAAGTGCCGGCGCAAGTGATCACCCAGCCCGTGCCCGGCACCTACCTGTTCGATCTCGGACAGAATCTGGCGGGCGCGGTGCGGTTGAAGGTCCAGGGCGCGGCGGGCACGCGTCTGCGCCTGCGCTACGGTGAGATGCTGCATCCCGACGGGCGACTCATGACCGAGAACCTGCGCAAGGCGCGCGCCACCGACTTTTACACCCTGCGTGGCGATGCGAAGGGCGAGAGTTGGCAGCCGCGGTTCACCTACCATGGGTTCCGGTATGTCGAGGTCACCGGCTTGGCGGCCAAGCCATCGCTCGACACCATCACCGCGCTGGTGCTGCACAACGACACGCCCATCGCCGGCGAGTTCGAGTGCTCCGACGAAGTCATGACGCGGTTCTGGAGAAACACGCATTGGACCCAGCGAGCCAACTTCCTCGAGATGCCGACAGACTGTCCGCAACGGGACGAACGCCTTGGCTGGATGGGCGATGCGCAGATCTACGTGCGCACGGCCACGTTCAACGCCGATGTGCAGGCCTTCTTCACCAAATGGCTCGACGATGTCGTCGATGCCCAGCGGGATTTCGGGGCCTACGCGGATTATGCCCCGTATCCGATGTCGCACGGCGTCCCGGGCCAGACCTGGGGAACGGCCTGGACCGATGCCGGCATCATCTGCCCTTGGACCCTGTGGCGGGTGTACGGCGATCGCGGTCTGATCGAGCGGCTCTGGCCCTCCATGACGCGGTTCATGGATTGGCGCCTGAACCGGGCGGCGGATTATCGCGGTCGCGCGGAAGGCAACACCTGGGGCGACTGGTTGAACCTGGACGAGAGCACGCCGCTGGAGTTCATCGACGCGGCGTACTTCGCCCTCGATGCGCGTCTCATGTCGGACCTGGCCGAGGCGCTCGACCGCCCCGAGGAAGCGGTGCGCTATCTGCGCGTGCATGAGGCTGTCCGCACTGCGTTCCAGCGCGATTACGTGAAGCCGGACGGTTCGCTGAAGGTCGACACCCAGACCGCGTACGCCCTCGCGGTCGGGTTCCGCCTGATCCCGGAGCCGCTGGTGCCGGCCAGCGTTGGCCGGTTGGCGGAGAAGGTGAAGGCGGCGAAGCCCGAGAAGATCGGCGCCATCGCCGGCGAT
>CAZYJB010000146.1:0-7951 GCA_964647675.1 uncultured Verrucomicrobiota bacterium
GATGATCGGCTACTTCGACGTCGTTGTCGCGGCGTCGGCATTGGAGCGGCGATGGTCTGTGGCGAGTTTCATCGTCCGCCATTTCGGCCTCGTGCCCGGGTTGAAGGTGATCGAGCCCCAATCGGGCGCGCCCTCCTGATTCGGGCGCCCAGCCCCCTTCAGAAGTACTTCTCCACGATCCACGCCGGTTGCCAGGGGTCGGGCTTGCGCTGGTAACCGTCGAAGTGGATTGCCTTGGTTTTGGGAGCCGCCACTTCGAGCGGATGCCGATCGCCGAGGCGTTCCTGCCAGCCTTTCATGAGCGTGGTCAGACGCTCGATTGTGGCGGCGTGTGCGGAGTCGCCGGCAAGATCGCGGCGTTCGTCGGGGTCGCGTCGGAGGTCGAACAACTGCCGGTGATTGATCTGCGGGTAGACGATCAGCTTCCAGCGTTCGTCGCGCACGGCGCGCATGGTGTCGGTGAAGGGCAGGAACACCGAGTCCCGCACCGCCGTTTGTTCCCCCGCCCAGATCGGGCGCAGGCTGTGGCCGTCGAGTCCTGAAGGAATGGGAAGACGGGCGAGGTCGGCGAGGGTGGGGAACAGGTCGAGGAGGTAGGTGAACGCCGTGGTGGAACGTCCGCGCGGAATGCCGGGTCCGACCACGATGAGGGGGCAGCGCATGCTGTGTTCGTAGACGCTCTGCTTGCCGAGCAGACCATGGCTCCCGAGGGCCAACCCGTGGTCGGCGGCGTAGACGAGGTAGGTGTTGGTGGCGTGCGGGGAGCGGGCCAGAGCGTCGAGGACGCGGCCGATCTGTTGGTCGAGGTGCGTGATGAGACCGTAGTACTCGGCGAGTTGCGTGCGGATCACTTCGGCGGTGCGCGGATACGCGGCGAGATTCTCGTCGCGCAGGTTGCGCATCCAGCCGTTGTCGAAGGGATGCTGGGGCAGGAAGTTGCGCGGCAGCGGCGGCTTCCGGCGGTAGTAGGTTTCGCGGTGGGATTCGGGCGGATTGCGCGGGTCATGCGGCGCGGTGAAGGCGACGTAGCAGAAGAACGGCTGGTTGGTTGGCGCCCGACCGAGGAAATCGATGGCCGCGTCGGCGAAGGTCTCGGAGGAGAACGTCGACGCGTTGCGCGGGGGCGCGAACGCGGTGCCGTCCCAATCTGTGATCGGAGTCTTGGTATGATCCGCCATGCCGCCGAAAAACACCGAGCGCCCTTCCTGGAAGGCGCGCTGGAAGGAGGGACGTTCGTTGTGCCATTTGCCGGTGGCGAAGGTGCGATAGCCGTTTTGTCCGAGCAGTTCGGGAAGCAGCGGGGTGCCGGCGAGGTCGGCGCGGATCGAGAACCAGGTGCGCCCGCTCATGAGCATCGCGCGCGACGGCACGCAGACCGCGCCGCTGTTGGAGCCGAAGCAGTAATTGCCGCGGAAGGAGAAGCCCTGACGCGCGAGGCGATCGAGGTGGGGCGTTTCGATGCGGCGATTGCCCCAGGCTCCGATCGTGTCGGCGCGCTGATCGTCGGCGAAGAGGACGAGAAAGTTGGGGCGCGCGGCCAGGGAGGAGTGGTCGACGACCAGCAGGCACGCGCCGGCGACGAGCCCGCGCAGGGAGGGGAACCAGGCCGACAGGAGGAGGCGCATCATGAGATCCGGAGTGCGCATTCGGCTACGGCTTCCAGCCGAGCGTGTAGCAGAGGTTCTTGCGCAGTTGTTCGGGGTCGGGCGGCGTGACGGTGAGGTGCCGCGGGAAGCCGCGTTTTCGCCGGATGGTGAGCCGGCCGCCGCGGAACACGCTGCGCGATGGCCAGAACTCGGCGGGGAAGCGGCTGCCCAGGTAGACCGCCTCGATGTTGAGCAGGTTGATACGCCGGATCACGACATTGCCCAGCAGGACCTCGAACTCGTGCCGGCTCAGGCGGTACCGGATCAGCCGCGTGAGCAGGTAGAATCCAACGACCAGGGCGACCACGGCTCCCACTGCGTGCCGCCATGACAGCGCGTCGATCATCGTCTCTGCCCCAGCCACAGGGTGAGCATGGGAACAGCGATTCCCAGTCCGAGCGAGAGCCACACCGCCCACTTGGATTTCAGGGCCTGGAACGCCAGAGCCACGCCGAGCACGACCGTGGCGATGAGGGCCACGGACATGAGCGCCACCAGTGCTGAAAACATGCGCGTGGAGTACCCTTCGGCGCTTTTCGTCGGGTAATACTGCTCCACATGCACGCGGTTCAGACGGCTGACCCAGTCCTCGGAATCGTTCGTTCCCTTGCGACGGTCCGGATTGGCCGTCTGATGCCAGCCGGTCACCACGAAAAAGAGGAGCAGCGGCGCGAAGAACACGCCGAGATGCAGGTGGGTGCGTCGAAGGAGTCGGGTCATGCCAGGGGTGTCGGTGGCGGTCGCCCCCGCGCTACTTGGTCACGATGGGAAGCTGAAGCGTCATGCCCTCGAGAATCTTATTGGGACCCTGCAGTTTGTTGAACTTCACCACCTGATCGATGGTGATGGGCTGGTAACCCTGCTTCCGCGCCTCGGCATTGAAGCTGACGACAATGTCGGACAATCGGTCGCCCTTGCGGATAACGTAGGGGAGCGACTTCTCCGGCACGGCGTCCCGCGTGGGCCGGGACGATTCCTGGGCGTCGGCATTGGTGGAGGAACGAGAAGCAACGGCCTTCGGCGGCGCCTCGGCGGCAGCGCTGATCGCCTTGCGAAGCTCGCTGAGCACCTTGACCACCTGTTCGCTGTCCGCGATGCGCTTGCGGTCCACCTCATTGACCGCGTCGGCGACGAGCTTGAGGTCCTCCACCCACGGCCGCTGGTGTTTCCGGTCGGAGGCCTCGGTGCGCAGCCGCTGGACCTCGGCGGTGAGGGATTCGATCTGCCGGCGCTGGCTGGCAAGGGTTTGTTCCAGCGCCTCGACCGAGGCGTTCAAGCGTTGCAGGCGCTCACCCACGACCGCGGGGTCGACGGCCTCGGCGGCGGCCGCGGATCCCAGGGCGAGCCAGAGGGCGCCCAGGATGGGGACGGACCCGCGCAAGACGGTGCGGAAACTCATGGAGGCAGGTTAGGTTTGCGGCCGGGCACCAGCAAGTGCTAGTTGCCCGCGTGCGATTGCTCGAGGTGATCCAGCGCGGGACGGCCTATCTGGAGGCGCGGGGCGTGGACTCGCCGCGCCTGCAGGTGGAGTGGATGCTCGCGCATGTCCTGCGGGTGCCGCGCCTGCAGTTATACCTGCAGTTCGAGCGCGTGCTGACCGCCGCCGAGACCGATTCGCTGCGCGAGGCGGTGACGCGCCGCGGACAGCGCGTGCCGCTGCAGCACGTGTTGGGCTCGGCCGTCTTCTGTGGCCTTGAGCTCGAGGCGAGCGGAGACGCCCTGGTTCCACGTCCGGAGACGGAATCGCTCGCCGAACGCGCCTGGACCTGGCTCCTGGCTCGCGCTCCGGGCCTGCGGCCGCCGCGCGTTCTGGACTGGGGCACCGGCACGGGGTGCCTGGCGATCGCGGTGGCCTGCCGCGTGCCGGGCGCGGACGTCGTGGCGGTCGACGTGTCCCGGCAGGCCTTGGAGCTCGCGCGCCGGAACGGGCGCCGGCATCCGGCGGCGGCGGTGCGGTGGGTGGAGAGCGACGGGTGTGCAGCGCTCGGTGCGGAGGAGGTGTTCGACCTGGTGGTCTCGAATCCTCCCTACATTCCCACTGCCGAGTGCGCCCTGCTGGAGCCCGAAGTGCGGGATCATGATCCGCGCCTTGCCCTGGACGGTGGAGGGGACGGCTTGGCATTCTACCGGAGACTGGCGCGGGAGCTTCCGCCCCGGCTGAACCCGGCGGGCGCGGTGATGTTGGAGTACGGCGACGGCCAGGCCGCCGCGGTGGCGGATCTGTTTTCGGGTGATGGGTGGCAGGAGCCCGCGATTCACCGCGATTACAGTGGCAGGGAACGCTTCCTTGTGGCACAGCGGTCGCCGTGATTCCGCGGGCGCCGCGGCCGCGCCAGTTCGGCCCACGTCCGACATCGAATTTCCATGGATGCCTTTCAGATCAAGGGAGGCCGTGCCCTGCGCGGCGAGGTCACCATCAGCGGCAGCAAAAACGCCGCGCTGCCCATCATGGCGGCTGCGCTGCTGACGCGGGAGCCATGCGTCATCCGGCGCGTGCCGAACCTCAGCGACGTGCGGTTCATGGGCGACATCCTGAAGTCGCTCGGCGCGCGGGTGGAGTTCTCCGGAGATTCCGTGACCATCGAGGCGCGGGAGATCCACGAGTTCGGGGATTATGAGCTGATCCGCAAGATGCGCGCGTCGGTGTGCATCATGGGTCCGCTCCTGGCGCGGTTGCGACGCGCACGCGTGTCGTTGCCGGGCGGCTGTGTCATTGGTGCGCGCCCCATCGACCTTCACCTGAAGGGACTGCGCATGCTCGGTGCCAAGTTCACTATCCGCGCCGGCTACGTGGTGGGAAGCACGCCGGCGTTGTCCGGCGCCGAGGTCTTCCTGGGTGGGCGCGTGGGCCCGACGGTGCTGGGCACCGCCAACATCATGATGGCTGCCACGCTCGCGCAGGGCGTGACCATCATTGAGAGCGCCGCCTGCGAACCGGAGGTGGTCGACCTGGCCCGGTTCCTCACCTCGATGGGCGCGCGCATCCACGGCGCGGGAAGCCCGACCGTCACCATCACCGGGCTTCCGGAGTTGCATGGCGCGGAGCACGAGGTGATCCCCGACCGTATCGAGGCCGCGACCTTCGCCATTGCCGCGGCGGTGACCAAGGGGTCGCTGGTGCTCAAGGGCGCGCGTGCGGATCACATGGGCGCCATCCTCGACAAACTGCGCGAGGCCGGCGTGTCCATCCGCCGCCAGGGTTCGGATCTGGCGGTCGAACGCAGCCGCCGGCGGTTGCGTCCGGTCGACATCACCACCCAGCCGTATGCCGGGTTCCCGACCGATGTGCAGGCGCAGATGATGGTGTTGATGCTGCAGGTGCCCGGCATCAGCGTGATCACCGAGCGCATCTTCGAATCCCGCTTCATGCATGTGCCGGAGCTCTGCCGGTTGGGGGCGCAGATCTCGATCGAGGGCCCGAGCGCCATCGTGAAGGGGGGCGAACCGCTCAGCGGCGCGCCCATCATGGCCAGCGATCTGCGGGCGTCCGCGGCCCTCGTGCTGGCGGGCCTCGCCGCGGAAGGTGTCACGACGGTCAAACGCGTGTATCATCTCGACCGTGGTTACGAGCTCATGGACGAGAAACTGCGCGCGCTGGGGGCGCGCATCGAACGCATTCCCGAATGAACGCGGAGCCTGGAATCCCACGATGCGCTTCGAGTAAGTCATGAAGGCCCTGATCGTCATCTTCATCGGCCTGGTCGCAGTGTTCCTCTTCACGCAGTTGACCGGGTTCTACAACCGGACTTCGCGTGAGAACCCCCGTACCGACGACTCCTACGTACCGAGCGCTCCGGTGGCCTCGGCAGTTTCCGAGGGCAGTTCGCTGCCCGGACTCCCCCCGCACCTCGAGGCGTCGCTGCTGACGGCGCAGCAGGCGGGACTCGAGGAGCTGGGGAAATGGCTCCGGACCTGGAGTCGGCAGGTGCAGGACCCGCGCTTGGCCTGGATCGAGCTCGACTACGTGGTGCTGCTCAATTTGAAGGATCGCAAGGCTGCGATCGAGAAGTTCGACCAGGTGCGCGCGCGGGTGCCGGCCGATTCTCCGGTGGCGGAGCGGATCCGCAAGCTCGAGCCCGCGTATACTCACTAGGCCCCACCGACCGTGGGAGGGCCGGGAAGGTGTGAGGAGCGGGAAAGGTGGGGCGCCACGTTCCTGTGGCGCCGCGATGGTGTGGTGAAAGGCTGGGTCAAACCGCGGCGAAGCGG
Source organism: uncultured Verrucomicrobiota bacterium (assembly GCA_964647675.1). Taxonomy (GTDB): domain Bacteria; phylum Verrucomicrobiota; class Verrucomicrobiia; order Limisphaerales; family CAIMTB01; genus CAIMTB01. Next base: position 5,856 of record CAZYJB010000146.1, read on the forward strand.
CTCGGCCGGGATGCCGAGCCCTGTCGACTGAACTCGCAGACCGAACGTTTCTGCACCGCAGTAGGGTCCCGCGGGCGCTTGCGGGCGGTCGGCAACTTTGTTCAAGTGCCGCCCGTAATGCGGATTCCCCTCACCCTTCCCCGTCTCGGAATGCTCGCCGGTCTGATGGTCTTCGGCGCGGGAACGCTGATCGCCGCCGATCTATCCGACGCGCTGGCGAAGCTCCGCGCCGTGGGTCCGGAAGGCCAGGGCAATGCCGAGGCATCCCGCGCCTGGACGGAAGTGGCGGACGCTCCCGCCGACGCGCTGCCGCGCCTGCTCGAGGCCATGAACGGCGCCAACGAGCGGGCGCGCAACTATCTCGTGGCCGCGGCGACGGCCGTGGCGGATCGGCAGGTCAAGGCCGGTCTCGCGCTGCCCCTGGGAGATCTCGGCGACTTCCTGCTCAACCCCGCCCACCAGGGTCCGGCCCGCCGACTCGCGCTCGAGCTGATCGCCAAGTCCGATCGCTCGGTGGCCGAGGAGCTGATCCCGGGTCTGCTCGACGATCCGGCTCCGGAACTCCGGCGCGAGGCAGTGCAGCGGGTCGTCGATGCCGCCGCGGCTCGCGCGAGCGGGGAGTCCAAGGGTGCCGCCGCGGCGCTCTACCAGCAGGCCCTCGGCTTCGCGCGGGACGGCGACCAGGTGGAGGTCATCACCAAGGCGTTGAAGGACCTTGGGCGGAAGGTGGATCTCGTCCAGCGTCTCGGGTTTCTCACACGCTGGCAGGTGATCGGACCGTTCGACAACGCGGGCGGCGCCGGGTTCGAGAAGGTGTTCACCCCCGAGACGGAGATCCGGCTCGACGCCGAGGTCGACGGACGTGAGGGCAAGGTGCGCTGGAAGGAGTTCGTCTCCGATCACGAGTTCGGAATGGTCGATTTCAACAAGGCCTACGCGCCGCTGAAGGAGGTCGGGGGTTACGCCTACACCGTTTTCCACAGCGACGCCGCGCAGCGCGCCGAGGTGCGGATCGGCTGCAAGAACGGCTGGAAACTGTGGGTCAACGGTCAGTTCATCTTCGGGCGCGACGAGTACCACCGCGGCGCCGAGATCGACCAGTACCGCCTGCCGGTCGACCTCAAGGCGGGGCGGAACACGATCCTGATGAAGGTCACGCAGAACGAGCAGAAGGAGGAGTGGACGGTGGAATGGGAATTCCAGATGCGCCTCACCGATCCTTCCGGGCGTGTCCTGAGGTCCGCGGCGCCCGCTGACAAGGTCGCCATGCGTTGACCGTGACCTGATGCTCACGCGACCCATCCGTGGCTTGATGGCCGAGGCCAGCGTGGGCGGACAGCGTTTAGTTTTCGAGCCCGTGGAGAAACACTGATTTCCGACCTGCGTCCCCTCCTATGAACCCGTCCCTCCCGACCCTTGCCTCCGTCTCCCTGTTCCTGGCGCACCCTGGCGTTACCCTCGAGTCTCGGGCCGATTGGCTGCAGTTCCGTGGCCGCGATGGCTCGGGAGCAGTGGCCGGAGCATCGCTGCCGACCGCGCTCGACCCGGAGAAAAATGTCCGTTGGGCGGTGGATCTTCCGGGGCGCGGCCTGTCGTCGCCGGTGGTGGTGGGGGAGCGCGTGTTCGTCACGGCGTCCAGCGGCGCGAAGCAGTCGCGCCTGCACGTGCTGTGCTTCAATGCCGCCGACGGCGCGTTGCTCTGGGAGCGGCAGTTCTTCGCCACCGGCCGCACCATGTGCCACGAGAAGACCTCGGTGGCGGCGAATTCACCGGCCAGCGACGGCCAGCGTGTGTTTGCCCTGTTCTCGTCGAACGACGTCGTGGCGCTCGACCTCGACGGCAACCTGATCTGGCTGCGCGCGCTGGGCCTCGATTACCCCAACGTCTCCAACTCACTGGGCATGTCGTCGTCCCTGGTGGTCTCCGAGGGCACGGTGGTGGCCCAGGTGGAGAATGACTCCCAGCCACTGGCCCTCGGCCTCGATGCCGCCACCGGCGTGAACCGGTGGAAGCTCGAGCGCCCGAAGATGGCCAACTGGACCTCGCCCATCGTGTTCATGGAGGCCGCAACCGGGCGCGAGACGGTTTGTCTGCAA
>CAZYJB010000147.1:0-1568 GCA_964647675.1 uncultured Verrucomicrobiota bacterium
GTCCTCCCCTTCCAGCCAGGCACTTCAGCGCCAACTGGAGAAGCTCCAAAAGAACCTGGGAGACACCCAGCCCGAGGCCTTGGACAAGCTTCAGAAGGAATTGCAGCAGGCGCAAAAACTCGCCGCCGGCATGCAGGCGAATCCCGACGACGCCTCCGCCCGCGAAGCGCTCCAGAAATCCCTGCAAAGCCTGGCCGCGCAATCGAGCCAGCTCGGCCTCAGCCTTCCCGGTCTGAACGACGCCCTCGAAGCGATGCGCGACCTGAAACCTGACCGTCTGCTGAAAGATCTGGCGGACGCCGGCACGGATCTCGAGAAGCTGCGCGACATGGCGGAGAAGCTGTCGGAGATGAAGCAGGGCCTCGAGGAACTCGGAAAAAACCTCGCCGAGCAACTCGACCGCGGCCAGGCCGAGGCCGCCGCCGAGACGCTCGAGAAGATGACCCGGCAGTTGGCCTCCTCCACCCTGACGCCCGAACAGATGAAGAAGATCGTCGAGGACGTCTCCAAGGCCATCTCGCCTGCTGGCGACTACGGCAAAGTCGCGGAGCTCCTGAAGAAGGCTCAATCGGAACTCGGGCAATCAAAAAGCCAGGACGGTGCCCAGTCCCTCGCCCAGGCCGCCGCCGAGTTGCGCAAGCTCGCGCAGGACGCCCAGGACGCGCAGCAGCTCGCCGAGCTCATCAACAACCTCAAGGACGCGCGCCTGGCCATGATGTCCGACAAGCTCTGGACCCGCAGCAACTGCAAGGGCGGCCAGTGCCAGGGCTGCTCCCAATGCAAGGGAATCGGCGTCGGAAAGGGAGGACGTCCCGGCCGTGGCGTCGGAACCTGGGCCGACGAGAACAGCTGGATGTATTTCAACGAGATCTCCGAGCGCTGGGACAACACGGGGCTAGAACGGCCCGACCAAAAAGCGCGCGGGCACACCGACCGCGGCGAAGGCCAGCTCTCGGCGAATGCGCTCCCGACCAAGCTGCGTGGACAATTCACTCCGGGCCCGATGCCGAGCATCAACCTCAAGGGCGTCTCCCTGAAGGGCGAGAGCACGGTCCAGTACCAGCAGGCGGTGGACGCCGCCCAGTCCGATGCACAAAGCGCGCTGAACCAGGACAAGGTGCCGCGCGCCTACCGCGGTGCAGTGAAGGATTACTTCGACGACCTTAAGTAGCTTCTACTCCGATCCCATGTCCACCGAGTCCCGCATCGCCGAATTCCGCGACACGTTCCAAGCCGTACGCGGCGAAGTCGGCAAGGTGATTGTCGGCCACCAGGAAATCGTCGATGGCACCCTGATCGCGTTGTTCGGCGGAGGGCATGTCCTGCTGGAGGGCGTGCCCGGACTCGGCAAGACGCTGCTCGTGCGCACGCTCGGCGACGTGCTGGATCTCTCTTTCAGCCGCGTCCAGTTCACCCCCGACCTGATGCCGGCCGACATTCTCGGCACCAACCTGGTGATGGAGGATCCGGACGGTCGCCGCGGATTCCAGTTCCAGCATGGCCCGATCTTCGCACATCTCGTGCTCGCTGATGAGATCAACCGCGCGACGCCCAAGACTCAATCGGCG
>CAZYJB010000147.1:1578-7941 GCA_964647675.1 uncultured Verrucomicrobiota bacterium
TTCTCGCAACTCAGAATCCGTTGGATCTGGAGGGCACCTATCCGCTGCCCGAAGCGCAGCTCGATCGATTCTTCTTCAAACTGCTCGTCGGCTATCCTTCCGCCACCGACCTCGCCGAGATCCTCGAACGCACCACCGGCGGAGTGACCGCGCAGGTGGGCAAGGTGATCGACGGCGAACGCCTGCGCACGCTGCAGCGCTTGGTGCGCGAGGTGCCGGTGGCGTCCCACGTGAAGGACTACGCCGTGCGCCTCATCCTGGCGAGCCACCCCAAGACCGGCACGGCGGCGGCCGTCAGCAATCAGTACCTGCGCTTCGGCAGCAGTCCGCGCGGCGCGCAGACGCTGGTGCTGGCGGGCAAGGTGCGCGCCCTCGCGCAGGGCCGCTTCAACGTGAGCTTCGAGGACATCCAATGGGCCGCGCACCCCGCGCTGCGCCATCGGTTCATCCTCAACTTCGAAGCGGAGGCCGAGGGCGTGACCACCGACACCGTCATCGACCGCATCCTCGCCGACGTCCCCACCGACCCCATCGCCGCCGCGGCGTGAAGGGGGGCCGGAGGGCGGAAAGCGGCGTCTCGCGTGGCCCTCGCCGCGTCGCGGGCTCCTCGCGCCTGGCTTCCATCCTGATCGCCCAGCTACGGCGGCAGCACACCTGGCCCGACGAAAGGCGCGCATGAAGCGAACGGCCCCTTCGAAGCGGGGCTCCACCCTGCTGGAGCTGCTGGCGGTCATCGACAAAACCGACCGGCGAGCCCGCCGCGCGCTCGCGCCCTCGGGATCACGGCGCCACCGGCTTGCACTCGCGAAAGGCGATCACGGCTTCGTCGATGCCTTCGCACACGCCTTCGAATTCCGCCTTTTCCCCCTGCTGCAACAACGGCCGCCACTCGCGGAACGGCCGGCGTCCCTCCAGAATCAGCGTGGGTGGGTACGGCCGGAAATCGCTGATCCCGGGAAACTGCACCTGGCAACGCACCATGCCCAACTGGTCGGTCGCCTTCATCTGCACGGTCCAGCCCAGGCCCACGAAGGCCTTCTTGAAACTGTGCACGGTGCCGGAAACCCGCAGGCGCCGGCCCTTGAAACGCGCATCCCCGGCCAGGGCGCTGACCCGATAGTCGGCCAGCAACTGATCCACGGTCACCGCCGAGCCCTCCGCCATTGGGGCGGGCAGCACCACGACCGGTGCGGCGCTTGAGCTCGCTGATGCTGGGGTCGGCGCGGGAACAAACGGCCCCGCGGCCGTCGCGACCGGGGTCAACGCCGACGCTGGCGCGGCCGGGCGCTCACCGCGCAGCCGCGCATTCTCCTCGCGCAATTGCCGGATCTCCTCGCGCGCGTTGATCAGCTCGCGCCGCAACGCGTCCACAGAATCGGGAGTATTCTGCGCCCGGGCTGGCGTCAGGATGCCCGCCAGCACCAGCGCGATGAGCCCGAGCCACCCACCGAGTCCGGCGCTTCCCGCGCCGCGCCGTCGTGCCTGGTTCATGGGCGCAATCTCCCGCCCCGGGCACGAGCGTAGCAAGCCCACGGTGGCTGCGCCGGCCACCTTGACTTCGCCGGCCCCGCCTCGGGACACTCCCCCTTCCATGGCAGATCCGAAGGACAACGTGGTGATGGAAAAGATCGTGTCGCTCTGCAAGCGGCGGGGGTTCGTGTTCCAGTCGTCCGACATCTACGGCGGGATCAATGGCTTCTGGGACTACGGTCCGCTTGGCGCGGAGCTCAAGCGCAACGTCAAGGAGCTGTGGTGGAAATCCATGACCCGGCTGCGCGACGACGTGGTCGGCCTCGAAGCCACCATCATCATGCATCCGCGGATCTGGAAGGCGTCGGGCCACGTCGACACCTTCAGCGATCCCATGTGCGACTGCCTGCTCACGCGCAAACGCTTCCGCGCCGACCAGGTCGATCCGCAGTCGGGCCTCGCCTATCATTACTCCAGCGCGCGCGACACCACCTCTGGCCGCGAACTCACCGAGGCCTATTCGGTCCTGCTCCCACCCGGCAAGCCCCCCGAGAGCGCGCGGAAAGTGGCCACCCAGTTCTATCAGGCGCGCGGGCTGCAACAGGTCGAACTCCTCGGCGAACGCACCGAGAAGGTCGAGAATTCCCAACGCTACAATCCCGAGAACGGTTCCCTGCTCACGCCGCCGCGCCCGTTCAACCTGATGTTCAAGACGTACGTCGGACCGGTCGCCGACGAGGACAACGTGGCCTATCTCCGTCCCGAGACGGCGCAGGCCATCTTCGCGCAGTTCAAGAACGTGCTCGAGACGTCGCGCCAGAAGCCGCCTTTCGGCATTGCGCAAATGGGCAAGGCCTTCCGCAACGAGGTCACGCCGCGCAACTTCACCTTCCGCTCGCGCGAGTTCGAGCAGATGGAACTCGAGTTCTTCATCCTGCCTGACGAGGCGGTCGAGGCGTTGCGCGGTCGCGTCGCCGTGCCCACCGGCCCGGGGCACCCGGGTGAACCCCAGCCCGACTGGGGCTGGCAGCTTTGGCACCAGTATTGGGTCGAGGAACGCCTGCGCTTCTACGAGGGCATCGGCCTGCCGCGCACCTCCCTCGAGGAATACTGGCAGAAACCCGATGAGCTCGCGCACTACGCGCGCGCCACGGTCGACCTGCTCTTCAAGTTCCCCTTCGGCACGCAGGAACTCGAGGGCATCGCCGCGCGCTCCGATTTCGATCTCTCCCAACACCAGCGGTCGTCGGGCAAGTCGATGACCGTCTTCGACGAGGAGCTGAAGACCGCCTGGTCGAAGCTCGAGCCCACCCGTCAGGCCGAGCTCGCCGAGCGCTACCGCACCACGCGCTGCCGCTACCTCGAACGCACCGGCGAGTCCCCCGAAGCCGCCGCGAAACAGGCGTCCGAGGACGCCACCCAGCTCGGCCGCGGCTACTATATTCCGCACGTGATCGAGCCGTCGGCCGGTGTCGACCGCCTCATCCTCGCGCTCATCACGCACGCGTTTGCGGAAGAGGAGGCCACCGATGAGAAGGGCAAGAAGGAGGTGCGCACCCTGATGCGCTTCCATCCGCGCGTGGCCCCCGTGAAGGCCGGCGTCTTCCCGCTGCTCAAGAACAAGCCCGAGCTGGTGAAGCGCGCGAAGGAGGTGCGGGACCTGTTGCGGTCGCACGTCCACGTGTTCTACGACGAGGCCGGTTCGATCGGGCGCCGGTACGCACGGCAGGACGAGGCCGGGACGCCGTTCGGCATCACGATCGACTTCGACACGCTCGGCGAGAAACCCGAACTGATCGACACGGTCACCGTGCGGCATCGCGACGACGGCAAGCAGGAGCGCGTGCCGATCGTCAACCTGGTGGCCTGGCTCACTTCCCGTGTCGAATGAACGCCCCCCCCTCCACCCCGGGATCCCCGCCCACGGAGAATGTGGCGATCGAAACGCCCACCTGGTTCACACCGCGCCGGCTGTCCTACATCCTGATGGTCATGTTGCTGCTGCTGATCGGCAGCCTGCACATGACCACCCTGCTCATCGCCACGCTCTTCGCCTATTTTGCGCTGCGCCAGTTCAGCTTCGGCCGCAGCAAGTTGCTGGGGCTCGTCCTGTTCGCCATCGTTCTTACCGGCGTCATCTATGGCGTGGCCTATTTCAGCAAGCAGGCCTACGTGGCCTTCCCGCGCATCGCGGAGACCACCATTCCCGCGGTGGTGGGCTTCGCCGAGAAACAGGGCATCGAACTCCCCTTCACCGATTCCGCCAGCCTGCGCCAACTCCTGCTCAACGAAGCGCGCGACCGCTTCGCCAACATCGGACGCTACGCCCGCGACGTCACGTTTCTGCTGATCTACGCGATCATCGGCATCGTGGTGGCCGTCAGTCTCTTCATCAACGCACGCCTGGGGGTGGAGGACGATCCGCACACCGCGCGCGACAGCCTCTACGCGCTCACGGCGAAGGAGATCGCCATGCGCTTCATCACCTTCTACCGCAGTTTCACCATCGTGATGGGCGCACAGATTCTCATCTCGCTCATCAACTCCCTGCTGACCGGCATCTTCCTGTACTCCGCCGGGTTCCCGTTCGCGGTGGTGTTGTTCGCCTGCACGTTCGTCTGCGGACTGCTCCCCATCATCGGCAACATCCTCAGCAACACGCTCATCACCAGCGTCGCCTTCACCATCTCGCCGAAGATGGCGCTCATCGCGCTGCTCTTCCTCGTGACCATCCACAAGCTCGAGTACTTCCTGAACAGCAAGATCATCGGGGACCGCATCAAGAACCCGATGTGGCTGACGCTGATCGGGCTGCTGCTGGGCGAGAAGCTGATGGGGATCCCGGGAATGATCCTCGCCCCCATCGTGCTGCACTACATCAAGGTCGAGTCGTCGCGCGCCCGCGCGCAGGAGGAACCCGCGCCCAAGGGCATGCACGATGACGACCGGTCGGACCTGCTCATCAAGGTCTGATCTCGATTCCCGTCTGCCCTCGGGCCGTGGGCCCGACCCGCCGGTCGCAGCCGGCGAGCCACCAGGCACGCCGGGCAGCTCCGAAGGACTCTCTCCCGCCCCCGCTTCCTAAACCAGTGGTGTCTGGCCAGGGATGGCAACCGGCGGCACGCGCAGCGGCATGTTCCAGTCGAACCGCGGATCGCCCTCGGCGTTCTCCTGGTTGGTCACCCACTTGGCGAGGTTCTCCTTGGAATGGATCGCCTCGTCCCAGGTGATCTCGCGGCCCGTATACGCCGCCATGCGCCCCATGATGGCAACCATCACGCTCTGCGCCATCCACGCACCGTCGTTGATCGGCTCGCCGCGTCGGATCGAGGCCATCATCTCGTTGTGCTCGATCTGGTACATGTCGGCGTCGGTGCGCTTCCGCAGCATCCACGAATTCTCGCCAGTGATGGAGACCGGGCCAAAGGCCTTGATCGTGGCCACGCCCTTGGTGCCGACGATGTGGTCGCCATTTTCCGACGCCGTGTTGCTTTGCTGCCGCGAGAAGTGATAGCCGCGCGCACCGCTGGCGTATTCGTAGACGAGGCTGAAGTGGTCGAAGATGTGCCCGAATTCCGGTCCCGTGCGCACCTGGCGGCCGCCATGGCCGACGCACTTGACCGGAGTCTCGTCGCGCAGCGCCCACTGCATCTTGTCGATGCTGTGCACACCCTGTTCCACCAGGTGATCCCCGGAGAGCCAGCCGAAGTAGTACCAGTTGCGCAACTGGTAGGTCATGTCGTTCCACTCGGGCTTGCGCGGATTCACCCACAGGAAGCCCGTGTTGAAGGTGGTCTGCACCGTCATCGTCTGGCCGAGCTGTCCGTCATGAATGCGCTTCATCACCTCCCGTTCGGCGGGATTATAGCGCCAGCAGAAGCCGGCGGTCAGGGCGAGCTTCTTCTGCTTCGCCACGGCGGCCGCCTCCATGACCATGCGCACGCCCGGCGCGTCGACCGCCATCGGCTTCTCGGTGAAGACATGCTTGCCCGCCTCGATGCACTTGCGGAGGTGGTACGGCCGGAAGCCGGGCGGCGTCGTGAGCAACACGACATCCACGCCGCTGGCCAGCACCTTGTCGATGGCGTCGAAGCCCAGGAACGACGTGTCGGGCGTCACCATCGTCCGCTCCCCATGCCGCTCGCGGATTTGCTTCAGGCTGCTCTGAAGGCGGTCCTCGAAAATGTCGCCCATGGCGTGGAGCACCACGTTGCGGTCGGACCCCAGCGCCTGGCTGGCCGCGCCCGTGCCGCGGCCACCGCAGCCCACCAACCCGACCTTGAGCGTCTCGCTGTTGGCCGCGAAGCCGCTGCGGGGCACGGCGATGAAGGGCGCCGCGGCGGCGAGGGCGGTGGATTTCTGCAGGAAGGTGCGCCGGCTTTCGGCACCGCGACGGGGCATCGACGGATTCATCGGTGGGAACGCTTCCGCGCCGGCCCCGACCGCGTCAAGAACGCGTTCCACTTTCGTCACCCGCGAATGGCCGCCGGCGCGCCGCCCAGGTAGTCGAGGTACTGGATCAACCGCTCGCGCATCTCGCGGCGCGACACGATGGCGTCGATCAGCCCGCGCTCGAGAAGGAATTCGGTGGTCTGGAACCCGGGCGGAAGTTCCGCCTGGGTCGTGTCCTTGATCACCCGCGGCCCGGCGAAGCCGATCATGGCCTCCGGCTCGGCCAGGATGAGATCGCCGAGGGTGGCGTAGCTCGCCATGACGCCGGCGGTCGTCGGGTGCGTGAGAATACTAATGTAGGGCAGCCGCGCCGCGGCATGGTACGCCAGCGCGCCGCTGGTCTTGGCCATCTGCATGAGGCTGAACATGCCCTCGTACATCCGCGCACCGCCACTGGTCGAGATCACGACCACCGGCAGCCGCCGATCGGTCCCGGTCTCG
>CAZYJB010000148.1:0-6994 GCA_964647675.1 uncultured Verrucomicrobiota bacterium
TGTCACGCGGGAGTCCTTCGGCCTAGCGTGGGGCCGATGATCACCGCGCGTCCCGAAGCCCGACTCGTGGCTCTGCACAACATCCTTCGCCGTTGCGACCTGTTCGCCGGCCTGTCGGGTGAGGATCTCCACCAGATCGCGCAGCTCACGGTGCAGAAACCTCTCGACCGGGGCGACTTCCTGTTTCGCGAGGGCGAACCGTCCCGCGGCTTCTACATCGTGCAAGCCGGCAGCATCTGCGTGCACCGCGTGAATGCCGCCGGGAAGGAGCAGGTCATCTACGTGTTCCGCGCCGGACAGACCTTCGCCGAGGCCTCGCTCGCCACCGACGGCGGCTATCCTGCGCACGCAAGGGCCGTCGAACCGTCCACGGTGTTGCTGGTGCAGAAGGCCGGATTCGTCGAACTACTCAAGCAGCGGCCGGAACTCGCGCTGCGCATGCTCGCGTCCATGGCGATCCACCTGCGCACCCTGGTGGGACAGCTCGAGGACCTCACCATGAAGGACGTCGAGACACGCCTCGCCAACTGGCTGCTGAAGCAACTGCCGGCGGAACCCACGACGCCCGCCGCGCCGCACACCATCACCCTCACGGGCACCAAGCGCGCGCTGGCCGCCGAGCTGGGCACCGTGAGCGAGACGTTCTCGCGCACCCTCGCCAAGCTGCGCGAACTCGGCCTCATCGAGGTCGACGGACCGCGCATCCGGATGCTGGATGCGGAGGGTCTGCGTACTCTGCTGCGGCGCAACCTGGGCGAATAGCATCTCTTCCCTCCGGGGGTAGGGCGAGGCGTCCCTGCCGAGCCGGCCTTTCGCGGTCACCTTGGCCATTCACCCCACCCTCGGCGACACAGGGACGTGGCGCGCCGCCCTTCTCCGCCTCGGCTCCAGGGATGCCTCCGCACTCGGCATCGCACCGGTTCTGTGGCGTCATCCGCGCCGATGTTCGAGTTGCTCGCCACGGATTCCGCCACTCGCGCCCGCCTCGGGCGCCTGACTACCTCCCGCGGGGTCATTGACACCCCGGTGTACATGCCCGTCGGCACCCAGGCGTCGGTCAAGGCCATGGACCCGCGCGAACTGCTCGAGTCCGGCACGCAGGTGATCCTCGGCAATACCTACCACCTCTACGTGCGGCCCGGACTCGACATCATCTCCGCCGCGGGCGGCCTGCACCGGTTCATGAACTGGACCCTGCCCATCCTGACGGACAGCGGCGGGTTTCAGGTGTTCAGCCTCGCCAAGATCCGGCGTATCGCGGAGCACGGCGTCGAGTTCCGCTGCCATCTCGACGGCTCGCCGCTCTTCCTCGGGCCCAAGGAATCGATGCACATCCAGAAGGTGCTCGGTTCCGACATCGCGATGGTCTTCGACGAATGCCCGCCCGGCGGTGCCAAACCGAAGGAACTGAAGGATGCCGTCGACCGCACCCTGCGCTGGGCGCTCGAGTGCCGCGAACAGGAGCGTGCGCCGGGCCAGCGGGTGTTCGGCATCGTGCAGGGCGGCAGCAACGCCGAGGAACGCGAACGCTGCGCGCGCGCGCTCGTGGCCATGGAGTTCGACGGCTACGCGATCGGCGGCGTCAGCGTCGGGGAACCGGAGCCCGAAATGTTGCGCGCGGTGGAAATCACCGAGCCGCACCTGCCCGCGCACAAGCCTCGCTATGCCATGGGACTGGGAACCCCGGCCCAGATGATCGAACTGATCGCGCGCGGCGTGGACATGTTCGACTGCGTGCTACCCACACGCGTCGCCCGGAACGGTACGGCCTACACCCACAAGGGTGCCGTCAATGCCAAGGCCGGCTACAACAAGGCCGACTTCCGGCCCATCGAGGAGGGCTGCACCTGTTACTGCTGCCAGAACTTCACGCGCGCCTACATCCGGCACCTGCTGAACGTGAACGAGATCCTGGGACTGCGCATGTTGTCGGTGCACAACACGCACCTTTATCTCACGCTCATGGCCGAGGTGCGTGCACACCTGAAGGCCGGCACCTTCGCCGAGTTCCGGCGCGATTACATCGCGAACTACGTGCCCTCCAAGCGCGTCCTCGCGGCGCGCGTGCAAGCGGAGGGCTGATCACCCCTTCTTCGCATCCTTCGACCACGAATCCTTCAGCGTGATGGTGCGGTTGAACACGGGCGCGCCCGGCTTCGAATCCGGATCAATCGCGAAGTAGCCCACGCGCTCGAACTGATACCGCGCGCCCACTTCCGCCGAGGCCAGGGACGGCTCGACCTTCGCGCGGATCACCTCGAGCGAGTGCGGATTCAGATGCGCCCTGAAATCGCCGTCCGCATCCGGCGCTGGAACCAGGAACAGGCGGTCGTACAGGCGCACCTCAACGTCGAGCGCACGAGCGGCGCTCACCCAGTGGATCGTCCCCTTCACCTTGCGGTTCGAGGTCGGCCCGCCCGTGCGACTGCCTTCGTCCAGCGTGCAGCGGACCTCCACGACCTGGCCTGAAGCGTCCTTGACCACTTCCTGGCAGCGGATGATGCCGGCGTATTTGAGACGCACTTCACCGCCGGGCTGCAGGCGAAAATAACCCTTGGGCGGTGCCTCCATGAAGTCGTCGCGATCGATGTACACCTCGCGCGTGAACGGCACGGATCGCGTCCCGGCCGTAGCATCCTCGGGATTGTTGGTCGCCTGCACGGTCTCCTCGTGGCCTTCGGGAAGGTTGGTCAGCACGACCCGCAGCGGGCGCAGCACGCCGAGCCGGCGCAGCGCGATCGGATTCAAATCGCCACGGATGCAGTGCTCGAGCACGGCAACGTCGGTGGTGCCGTCGTATTTGGTGACGCCGATGGTGCGCGCGAATTCTCGCAGCGCCTCCGCCCGCACCCCGCGCCGGCGGATGCCCGAGATGGTGGGCATGCGCGGATCATCCCAGCCGGTGACCCGCTGCTCGGTCACGAGCTGGAGCAGCTTCCGCTTGCTCATCACCGTGTAGGTGAGATTCAGGCGCGCGAACTCGAACTGGTGGGGCAGCGGTCGCGGGAGATCGAGGCTTGCGAGGATCCAGTCGTAAAGCGGGCGGTGCACTTCGAACTCAAGGGTGCAGATCGAATGCGTGATGCCCTCGAGGTAATCGCTCACGCAATGCGCGAAGTCGTACATCGGGTAGATGCACCACGCCCTGCCCGTCTGGTGATGTTCCGCGTGGCGGATGCGATAGAGGACCGGGTCGCGCAGCCAGACATTGGGCGACGCCATGTCGATGCGAGCGCGCAGCGTGCGCGAGCCGTCGGGGAACTCACCCGCGCGCATGCGGCGGAACAAGTCGAGGTTCTCGGCGACCGACCGGTCGCGCCACGGGCTTTCCCGGCCCGGCCGGTCCGGCGCGCCGCGATACTGGTCCATGTCCTCGGCCGTCAGGTCGCACACGTAGGCGCGGCCCTTTTCGATGAGGCGTTCCGCGAGTTCGTACAGGGGCAGGAAATAGTCGGACGCGAAAAACGGCTCCACGTCCACGCCGGGTGTGCGCTCGGCATCGAGATGGTAGTCGCGACGGCCGCCCGCCTCGCGCCCCGTGGGCGCGGCGCCCTTGGCCTTCAGGCCGAGGTGGGTGTCCGCCCAGCCCTCGATCAGCCACTTCACATCGGCGGTGATCGACTCCACGTACTCGACGTCCTCCTTGGTCGGGTTTGTGTCGTCCATGCGCAGGTTGCACCGCCCGGCAAACTCGCGTGCGATACCGAAGTTCAGGCAGATGCTCTTGGCGTGGCCGATGTGCAGGTAGCCGTTCGGTTCCGGCGGGAAGCGCGTGACGATGTGCGCGTGCCGGCCGGCGGCGAGATCGTCGGCCACGATGTCGCGGATGAAGTCGCGCGGCAGTGCAGGCGCCGCCGAGGCGTGGTCACCTTTGGAATCGCTCATGAATCGTCGTACGATCGAAGGCCGGCGAGACTAGGGGACCCGGCAAGCCCGTTCCCAGACAAAAGGCGAGGCGGATCCCGCTCGACACCCGCGTCCCGTTCCGACTACCTGCAACGCGGCCGTCGCGACCCGCGGCCCGAATCATGACATGACCGCCAGCGCCGACAGACTCGCCCTTCGCATTCTCACCGGACTGGCCGTCGGCCTCATCGCGGGCGGCCTCGTGGCGACGCTTGGATCCCCGGCGCTGGTCGAGGGTTCGCGGCGCTTCGCGGTCGCGGTCTTCGATCCCGTCGGACGCATCTTCCTTGGACTCCTGTTCTTTGTGGTGGTCCCGCTGGTGTTCGCCTCGCTCACCCTCGGGATCGTCCAGCTCGGGCGCCTCGACCGACTGGGACCGCTGGCCGGCCGGACCTTCGCCGTGTTCGCCTTCAACATGGCCGTCGGAGTGGCCATCGGTCTCGCCATCATGAACCTGGTGAAGCCCGGCGGGGACATGGATCCCGAGACGCGGACCCGGCTGATTTCCGAGTTCCAGCAGGGCGCCACGGAGGCGCGGGAGAAATCGGCCGCGGTGCCGGGGCTCTCCTTCGCCAGCCTGGTGGACATGTTCTTTCCGCGGAACCTCGCGAAGTCCGTCGTCGACTTCCAACTGCTTCCGCTCATCGCCTTCGCACTGCTGGTCGGCATCGCCGGCACGCAACTTCCCGACGCCGAGCGCGCCTCGGTCCAGCGCGGGCTTCAGATCGTGTGTGATCTGATGACGCGCATCGTCTCCTATGCGTTGCAGCTCGGTCCGTACGCCGTGGCGGGCATGATCTTCAGCGTAGCGGTGAAACTGGGGCTGCAATTCTTCGTGGGGAAGCTGCTGGTCTTCGTCCTGTGCGTGCTGGGCGGCATTGCGCTGCACCTCTTCGGCACCATGGCCATCCTCGTGCGGGTGCTCGGGCGCCGGTCGCCGGTGGTGTTCTTCCGCGCCATCACCGCGATCCTGGTCACCGCGTTCTCGACCAGCTCGAGCAACGCCACCCTGCCCACCAGCATCCGTATCACGCGCGAAAAGTTGGGCGTCTCGGCCAGCACCGCCGGTTTCGTGCTGCCCCTGGGCGCCACCATGAACATGAGCGGCACCGCGCTCTACGAGGGCTGCGTCGTGCTCTTCGTGGCGCAGGTCTTCGGCTTGGACCTGACGCTCGGCCGCCAGGTCGTGCTGGTGGTCCTGGCGGTCCTGAGTGCCGTGGCCGTGGCCGGCATCCCGGGCGGTTCCCTGCCCCTCATCGTGGGACTGCTCGTCAACTTTGGCCTGCCCCCCGAAGGCATCGCGCTGGTCATCGGCATTGACCGCATCCTCGACATGGCGCGCACCGCGTTGAACGTCGGCGCCGACGTGGTCACCGCGGTGATCGTCGATCCGCATTCCGAAGCGGACGCCTGATCAGTCCCACGCCAGCGCGGTCACCAAACTGGAATGCAGCGCCTGTCCCGCGCCCAGCACCGGGTAGTTGCGCTCGCAGGCGCCCGGACCGAGCTCGAGGGAAAACGCGCGGCCCCGCAGGTCGGTGAACACTCCGCCCGCCTCGGGAAACATCAGGCACGACGCCGCGATATCCCACCCGCGCGTGCAGTGATTGATGTAGCCACCGTACCTCCCTTCCAGCGCGTGGCAGAGGTCCACGCAACAGTTGGTCGCGCGCACGTTGCGCACCCGCCCCACGACGCGCGCGAGGCCGAGCGCCTGACGCGTGACCTCCTCCGCATCCTCCGACACGTCCATGGCGTACGCGCACAGCACGGACGAGAGATCCGTCGTGTCGGCCATCCGCACGCGCCGGCCGTTGCAGGTCAGGCCGCCGCCCCGCTCGGCGAGGTAAAGTTCGTTGGTGACGGGGAGGTACATGGCGCCCAGCACCGGTTTCCCGCGCTCCAGCAGCGCGAGCAGGACGCCGAACCAGGGCAGACCCGCCGCGAAGTTGGAGGTGCCATCGAGCGGATCCACGACCCACACGAGATCCGAGTCACCCGCGCGGAACCCCGATTCCTCAGCCAGGGTCCCGTGGTTCGGGTACCGTGCGCGGATCCGCTCCAGAATGCAGCGTTCGGACGCGAGGTCGGCGGCCGTCACCACGCTGCTTTGGTTCTCCTTGAGGGTGGCCTCGATGCCTTTGCCGAAATGATCGAGCAGCACTCGCCCACCCGCTCGGACGCATTCGATGAGCAGTTCCTTCATGGGCGGCTCTCGCTCGTGAACGTTTCCCTCGCCATCCAGGCATCGTCAGGATGCCGCGGCCGCTTCGGCAGGCAGGGCGTCCCACTCGCTCCACACCACGCGACCGCGGCACAGGGTCGCCACGGCCTTCCCCTTCAGGCGCCAGCCGTGGAAAGGGGAATTGGCGGATTTGCTGGCCGTCTGCTTCACGTCATAGGTCCACTCGCGGTCGACGTCGATCAAGGTCACGTCGGCCGGACCGCCCACTTCGAGCCGCCCGAGGCGTGAACCGGTTTCCTCCGCCACCATCGGGACCAGGTCCGCGGGACGGGCGGTGAACAACTCGATGAGCCGCGGCAGCGACACGTACCCGGCGTGGTACAATTCGGTCAGCGAAAGCCCCAGCTCGGTCTCGAGCCCAAGGATCCCGAACGGCGCGAAGTCGAACTCGACGTCCTTCTCGTAGTTGCAGTGGGGCGCGTGGTCGCTGGAGAGGATGTCCAACGTGCCATCGCGAATGCCCTGCACCACGGCCGCGCGGTCGGCGGCGGAGCGCAGGGGTGGGTTCATCTTGAAATGGGTATCGTAGGAGGGCCACCGCGGACGCTCCGACTCCTTCATCAGCCGGGCGGAGAAGAGCGTCGATCCGTCGCCCGGCCAGAACGCGTCGGATCCCGCGATCGCCGCATCGGTGAGGGTGAAATGGTGCGGGCACGCCTCGCCGGAGATCGGCACGCCCTCGGCGCGCGCCTGGCGCAGCAGCTCGACACTGCGCCCCGAGCTGATGTGCTGACAATGAACAGGCGTGCCGGTCATGCGCGCGAGCAGGATGTTGCGCGCCACGATGGCATCCTCGCCGACCGCCGGCCAGCCGCGCAGGCCGAGAACCGTGCTCCAGTAGCC
>CAZYJB010000148.1:7004-7939 GCA_964647675.1 uncultured Verrucomicrobiota bacterium
TCACCGAGAGGCCGAACATGCGGCAGTATTCGAGGGCACGCCGCATGAGGTCGGTGTTCTGCACGCAGCGGCCATCGTCCGTGATGGCCACCACGCCTGCGCGATGCAACGCCCCGAGCGGGGCGAGCGCTTCGCCCGCGATTTCCTTGGTGATGGCGCCGGTGATGAACACCCGGACACAGGCCTGGCGCGCCCGATCCCGCACCAACCCGACCACCGCCGCGTCGTCGATGGCGGGCTTGGTGTTGGGCATGCACACCACCGAAGTGAACCCACCCCGCGCCGCACAACGAGCGCCGCTGGCAATGTCCTCCTTGGCGGTCTGCCCGGGCTCGCGAAAATGCACGTGGATGTCCAACAGTCCCGGCGAAACCACCAATCCGCGCGCCTCCACCACCGACACACCCCGCGCCTCCGGATGTCCCGCGAGATCCACGTCGATCGCCGCCACGCGGCCGTTTCGGAGCAGGACATCGCGAATGCCATCCAGGCCCTGGGAAGGGTCGATTACGCGGCCCGCTCGAAGCAGCACGTCGGACATGGCGCGACGTTACGGGCCCGTGAATTGACAACGCAAGCGCCGCAGGTGCACGCTGCCGCCGACGCGTGGGACGCGGGCGTAGCTTAGTGGTAAAGCTCCAGCCTTCCAAGCTGGCTAGGAGGGTTCGATTCCCTTCGCCCGCTCCACTCTCATCACTTACCTCGGCCGGCGGTTCACCACCTTTTCCGGCGCCCCGGTGCCCGGCGCCGGCGCTCTCCCGGTGACGGCCACGGTCGCCGTGCGCCGGTGGAAACGCCCCCTGCCGCGCGAAGCTTTCGCAGGACGCACCTTTTCAGGGCGCACGTAAGGCTTGCCACCGATTCGGCCATCGCGCACTTTCCCCGCTCTATTTCGGCCCAATGACGACGGCTTTTCTCGCTTCGACGGTGCTCGG
>CAZYJB010000149.1:0-7907 GCA_964647675.1 uncultured Verrucomicrobiota bacterium
GCGTCGCGCTTGCTGCGGCGGTCGCGCGGATTGGCAAGGAAGTCGCGAACTTCCGCGGCCGTCGGCGGCAGACCGGTCAGGTCGAGCGAGACGCGGCGGATGAACTCGGCGTCGGAACAGAGGTCGGAAGGCAGGATTTTCATGCGCTTACACTTCGCCGCGACGAGTTCGTCGATGCGGTTGTTGGCGGGGGGCTCGGTCCAGGTGAATCCGGAACGGTCACCCATCACGGTCAGGGTGGTGGCGGCGTAGGCGCCCTCGAAGCGTGCGAGCAGCGGCGCCTCGCCGCGGCGCAACGTGGTGACCAGCCCGCCGGACTCGGTCGACGCGACGTCTCCATTGCCGGTCTCGAGGAATGCGTCCGAGGTGACGTCCCGCTGCCGCCCGTCGGCGTAGGTGGCGACAATGCGCATCTGCTGCCGGCTGCCGGTGTCCTGGACCACGGGGTTGGACGGCAGGATCTCGATGCGCTGCACGCGCGCGCTCTTCAGGTTGAGCGGCGCGCCGTCCGCAACCCACTGGCGCAGGATGGCGTACGAATCGGATCCGAAGGGCGTGCGTTGTCCGCCTTCGTGCGGGGCTGCGCCGGTGGCCTTGAGCAGGATGAGTGAATCGTCGGGCGAGGCGGGGGTGAGGCGGCGCGACGCGAGGTCGTCGGTCATGGCGCGCACATCGTAGAGGGGATCGTAGCCGCGCAGGGACATCTTGAAGCCGGCCTTGCCCTCACGCGCGCCGTGGCAAGTGCCGGCGGTGCAGCCGAGGCGCGCAATCACGGGGCTCACGTCACGGATGAAGTCCGCATCGAACCGCGCCGCGGCGAAGTTGACCTCGACCGGGATGGAAAGCCGCTGGTTGCCGAGTTCGACGGCGACGGACGCACTGCCGCGCACGGCGGCGTCGGGCGCGGTGGCGGCGTCGGGTGCGATGCGCACCAGCCCGCGGGGCGAGATCTCGGTGTGGAACCCCGCGCCTTGAGTCACCGCGAACCGCGCGATGCGGGTGACATCGACGGTGTCGCCGGACGCGAGCTTCGCCATGATGAGCGTCTGCACCTGTTCGTTGCGGCTGCCGACGTTGATGACCTCGGGCGAAGCCGTGAGCCCCACGACCACCGCGGACTTGGGAAGGGTTTCGCCGGGCGCGGAGGGTGCGGCGTTTGCCAGGGAGGCCGCCGGGTGGGCAACCGTCCCCGTGCTGGCCGGGTCATCGACGGGCTGGGGCGCGGCCGAGAAGACCATGCGCAGCGAGCCGGTGGCGGTGTCGATGACCAGCACCACGCCGGTTCCCGTGCCGGCGGCGAGTTCGTGGCCGTCGGGACTGAACGCGACCGAATACACGGGCGCGGTGGTGCTCGGGATTCGATGGAGCTGCTTCACGCCGGCGGTGGTGAACGCCTCGATGGCCTCCCGTTCCTCCTTCGTGTATTCGCCGCTGGTCTTCTGGTAGGCCTTGAGAAGGGTCTCGGGAATGGCCGGGTCAAATTTCGCGGCGTAGAGGTGAACGGCACCCCGGCCGTCCAGGCTCGAGACGGCGGCGATGACCTCGCCGTCCGGGCTGTAATCGACTCCGAAGATCCGACCTTCGACCTCGGGGAACTTCCGCAGGAGCGCGGCATTGTCGCCGATCTTCCGCGCGGCCGTGCGGAATACCTGGTAGATCTGAGGCTGCCCGTCGGCGCCACCGACCAGCACCTCGTCGCGGGTCGGATGCCGGGCTACGGATTGCAGGCCGCCGCGGAGGGCGCCTGGCGTGATCGAAGTCAGATTGTCGACGAATCGCTGGGTGGCGACTTCCGAAAGCTTTGCAGTCATGTCGCGGCCCACGGAGATCACGTGGGAACCTTTGACTGAAAAGACCGTGTCCAGGACCCAGTCCTCGTGGGCCATCTGCTGAAGCACCTGCTTGCCCGTTTCGGCGTCGATGGCGCGCACGGTTTTGTCCGGGCAGCCGAAGGCGAGCTGCCGGCCGTCGGGTGACCAGCTTACGCCGTAGAGGGTGTCGTAGCCGACCGGGACCGAGAGCTTGAGTTCACGTTTCGCGACGTCCCAGATCTGGATTTCGCCGAGTCGGGAGGGGTTGCCGCCCGAGGCCGCGAGCCACTGGCCGTCGGGGGAGAAGCGCACCGACTGGATGCGTTCGGAGAGACCGATCAGTCGCGCCACCACGCCCGAGCCGTCGCGCGCGTGCAGGAGAATCTCGTGCGAACCGGCGACGGCGATGAGTGTGCCATCGGGGGAGTAATCGAGCGACGTGATGACCGGCGGACGCGTGTAGGTGGGGGGATGGTTCTGGTCGAAGTGCTGGCGCGCGTTTTCGGGGGTGTCGTCCTGCGCGCCCTCGGCGATCCAGCGGCGGACGAGATCGATTTCGAGTTCGTGCAGGGCTGGTTTGCCCTTGGGCATCTCGGCTTCACCGTCCTTGGGCGTGATCAGCTTGAGGAGGTGGCTGTTCGCGGGTTGTCCGGCGAGGATCGGGCTTTCCTTGCTTTCCCCGGCCTGCCTCAGGCGCGACATCTCCGTCATGACGTAGCCACCCTTGGCCTTGGCCGGCTGGTGGCAGCCCACGCAGTTCGCCTGGAACAAGGGCCGCACCTGGCGGTGGAAGCTGACCGGCGCGTTGGTGGACGAGGCGGTCGCAGCGGCGGCGATGGACGCCGGGGCGCCCGTCGACAGGACGACGAGGAGGATCGCAGCGGCGAGAGGGACGCGCGGGTTTGGGGTAGGGCACGACTTCATGGTCGCAACGGGGCCGGGCGACACGCCTGGCCGATGATGGGATCGGTGCAGGGTAGGGAGCCGGTGGCGCGCCCGGCAAGCTTGCGGTTCCGCGAGTTCGGGGCGTGGGGAGGTCGGCATCCTGGCGGGCGCCGGTTCGCGAGGGCTCGCGACCCTCGAAGGGAGAGGAGAAGGACTTTTGCGAAGGGGGTCGCCGGAGCGGTCGAGCGTCGCCCGGAGGTGGACGTGGACGAAGGACGTATCCGCGAATGTCAGCGCGCGCTGGAATGGCGGGGTCGCTGCCCCGAGAGATCCCGGAGGGATTCGATCCGCGGACTCGGACCGCGGTGCGGTAGGAATCCTCTTGGCTGCCGCGTCGCGCGACGGAGCCCGCAACTCACCCGGTGGACGAGGTGGATCAGGCCGGCGTTGCAGACGCGGAGAAAACCTCGAGCTGGTGCAACACGTAGGTGCCCTGGAAACAACCCGGATCGAGCCGGATTCGACCCTTCAAGGAGCCGTTGAAGGGGAACGCCGGCAGGTAGAGGCGCTGGCGTCCGGGTTGGAGGCCCACCTTGACCGTGTTCTTCACGTTGTAGCCGGTGGCTTCATCGTCGAGGTAGTAGATCTCGAGGAGGTCGGCTTGCGCGGCGGTGATCTCGACGGCGATCACGGCGCGTTCTCCGGGCTGGAAAGCGATCTCGGGCAGATAAAGGTATGGATCATCGCCCGATGAGTGCAGGAGGAGTCCGTCGACCCCGGGTTCGCCCGTCACCATCTTGGCAAAGGTCAATTCCCGGTCGTTCGAACCCGGGACCAGGGCCCAGCGCCGCTGTTCGGGAGTCCAGGTGGCGTCCAGGTGTTCATAGGCCGTTTGCATGACGCGCTGGGGAAGCTGCTCCTCGGGCACGGTTCTGGAGGCGACTTCGAACTCGGCCTGGATGCCGGCACGCAAGGCTCCGGCTACGATCCCGCGCAACGTCGCGACCACCTCCGGCGGTGGCTTGGAGAGCGCGGCGTAGTCGGTGTCGCAGTAGATCGTTCGGACTTTCCACTTCCGCGCGAGAGCGAGGAAACCCTCCATGTCCTGCGGGGTCGAGTTGCCGGGAAGTCCGAGGTACTTCAGGCGGAAGTCACCGCCGGTCTCGGCGTATCGGGTGCAGGTGGCGACGACGCGGTCGAAGGCGTCGCGGCCTTTGACCTGGGCGTAAGTCTCGCGCGTGCCGGCATCCATGCTGCAGATCACCGTGGCACGGTCCGCCTTGAGCGCTTCGATGACGGCCGGCGAGGTGCGCGTGGCGTTGGTGTAGATCCGGTGCTTGACGCGTCCGTGCGAAGTCAGCAGGCGGAACATGTCGTCGAACCTCTTGAAGATGGTTGGTTCGCCGCCGGCCCAAAGGATCAGCGCGTCGGGGGACAGGTAGCCCTTGCGGATGATTTCTTCGAGAATCGGATAGAGCTCATAGCGGCTGCTCTCGACGGTGTTCGGTTCGAGAACGGTGAAGCAGTAGCCGCATTTCAGGTCACAGACCGCCGAGGGACCAACGATCAGGGTGTCGAGCAGGTACTCGGGTTTGTCCGGCCAATCGTCCTCGCGCAGGTGGGGGCAGCCGGCGCATTCGGGGAAGACACCCTCGGCGTTGGCGCGGCGGATTTCGTTGCGCTTGGCGAGGACCGCGTCGAGCGGGAAAGCGCCGCCGAGAAACTCGGTGACGACGGGGGCGCCCAGGCTCCGGTGGTGGGTGGTACAGCAGACGCGCAGTTTGTTCGTCGAGAAGAAGAGGCCGCTCTCGATCATCTCGCAGCTCCTGCGCCGCGTGGTGCGCAGGATCTCGTCGGGAGCGGTCGACGCCATGAGCTCAGCCGGCCCGAGGAGATCGGTCTCCCAGTCCGGGTGATCAGCGAGCGCCTCTTCGAGGAGGAGATCGACGACCAGTGAATGGCCGAGGTGGCGGGAGCAATCGAGGCGCCGTTTCCAAAGGGTCAGATTGTGGGGATACCGCTGGGTCAACCGGTGGTACGCCACACCGGCCTCGGCCCACGATCCCGCCCGGAACAAGCGGTCGGCGGCGGCACTGGCGGCATCGGGAATCTTGGACGCCAGGGAACGGGACGATGGGCGCCGGGGCGGTGTGGGCACGTCGAGGGCGGAATGGGTCATGGTGGCAGGTCGGACGAGGAAGACCGCGCCACGCCCACGTCAGACAAAGGCGCGCACAAGCACTCGATCCGGAATCTCCACTCCGGATCACTTGATCTCCCCCCGCCCCAACATCGGACGAATTCCCGCAGCGCTTGAGCGGGGCGCGCTGCCGATCAGGGCCGCACGACGCGCAGGCGTTGCGGAGCGGGGTTGGTCCAGCCCTGCACGGTAAAGGGCACGTAGAGCAGGTTGGTGCCGCGACGCATCAGGACCGAGCCGCGGCGGCCGTCGAGCGTGACCTCCTGGACGACCCCCTGCACGCCGGTGGTGGAGAAATTGCGGATATCGCTGGCGCGCGACTCGGCGGGAAGAAAGGCGGCGCGCACGGATTGGCTCAGAGCAACCTGTTCTTCCGCAGTGAGGGATTCCTCGCCGGTCGCACCGGCGACACGCAGGGCGTTCCGCTGCACCTGGACGGAGAGGGCGGCGGAGTTGGCCTCCGCCCCGGGCGCGGGCGTGACCGACGCACTGCGGTTGCGCAATCCGTCTTCGAGCCGCTGCACCTGGGGCAACGAGATCGACGGCGGCAGCGTCCGGTTCTTCGCCCGGTCGAGGACCGGCTGCAGAACGGTGCGTGCCTCGGGAAACTGGCGATGGGCGAGGTAGCGTTCCGCGCGTTCGACGCGCACCTGGGCCGCGCGGTCAGGTTGTCCGGCGCGTTCATAACCGTCGGCGAGCAGACCAACCAGTTCGGGTGGGACCTGCAACGACACTGGAGTCTTGCCGGCCTGGGATTCGAGTTCGTCGGCGGCGCGCAACGCGTTGCGCAGCTGGAACTCGGCGGAATCGATGCGGCCGGGCGAGGTCCAACGCCCAAGGTGGCTGTAGATGACGCCGAGCGTCATGTGGTAGCGGAACATGCGCTCGTAGTCCGAGGCGGCGTAGGCGTCGCCCTTGGCCTGGAAGAGTTCGACACGGTAGCGCTGCAACAGCCGGCCGAGGTCGTCGAGGCGCTGCTGTCCGGCATACAGATTGGCGATGGCGAGCAGGGCCTCAGGATCCGGTTGGTCCGGACGCAGCCGCACCGCGACGAGCAGCAGGGATTCGGCCGCCGCAGCGTGGTCGGCGATCCGTTCACGCTGGGCGAGGGAACGCGCAAGATCCTGGAAAGCCGCGTGCGGAGGGACTCCCCGGGCGGCGGCGGGCGCGCCGGGGCCCGGGCGGTTCCACCACGGGAACGGGTTTTCCGGGAACTGATTGGTGGTGTGCAGGAGCCAGAGGCCTTCCATGGCGGGGCCCAATTCGCGGTGCGATCGGAGGGCGTCGATGGCGCGACCGGTCTCGGAAGCGGCGAAAGCGCCGCGCTCGGTGGTCTGTCGCGCGAGGCAGGTCGCCAGGAGGGCGGCCAGTTCCTCGCGCTGGGCCGGCGTGAGACGTTCCGAAGTGATCGACCGCAGCGCCTCGCGGGCCACGGTGACCACGTGCCCGGCGTCCGCCAGTTCCCACAAGTACCAGCCGAGGAGATCAGGCCCGCGCTGCAGGCAGAGGGAGATCAGGCGGTCGAGGTTCGCCGAATCCTGCGGCTGTTCGCCCGCCGCCCACGCATAGAAACGGCACGCGTCGCGCCAGCGTCCCGCGCCGAGCAGGGCGTCGGCGTAATTCTTCGCGTAGAGAGGGCGGCGCGCGTCGGCGGCTTCGAGCGTCCGGGCGTAGGTGGCGAGGGCGTCGTTCGTCTGACCAAGCTGGAGCTGCACGTGCGCGAGATTGTTGAGGATCCCGGCCGTGCGCGGACGCGCGCGGTCGGCGTCCTCGTAGTGCTTCAAGGCCCGGGTGAGCAGGGACTGTCGTTCGGGCGACGGGGGCTTGCCTTCTGCCGCCTGTTGGTCGGCGAGTCCGAGGAAGAACAGCGGCTCGGCCCGGCGATCGCCGGTACCGGCGTTTGCCAGTTCGCGCTCGAAGGTGCTGCGCGCGGTGTCGAATCGCTTCTCGCGCAAGGCGGCCAGGCCTTCCTCCCGTGGTGTGGAGGGCGCGGGCTTGGTCTGCGCGTGCGCCGTGGGGACAAAACAGTCGTGGTGCCCGATTCCGATCCACAGAAGAGCGACGCACGCCAGGTTCCTCCGTCGCGCGAGACAGGCGCCGAGATCCGGCACCGCCAAACACCCAGACAGGGAACGGCTCACAGGGCACCTCCCGTGGGTCCGCCTCCGAAGGGATCCAGCACGAGCCCGTTGGTGGTGCTGCCGAAAGTGTGGTCCTTCAGATATTTCTCCATGAAGACCACGACGCTTCCGGGGACCGCGTTGCTCAGGCTTTCCACCATGACCGGCATCCAGCCGGGCGTATCGAGATCGATGGGCGGGAAGTGGAACTCGCCGACCCGGCAGCCGACTTCTCCGGACCATTCCTCGGAGGGCCTCAAGCGCATGCGGACCGGCACGACCTCGGTGGGAGTTCGGCGCGCGCGATACTGGGCACGCACGACCGATCCTTCGCCGGGCAGCATTTCGTGCCAGAACGCGGGGAGGAGGATGCGTTGGTTGACGGGATCGGCGCGCAGCGCGCGGGCGACAGGAATGCCCGCGAGAAAACGCTCCTGCACGAGATCGAGCACCTGTTCGTTGGCGAACCACTGACCGAGCTGTCGGGCGAGGTCCTCCTCGAGTCGCGTGGCGTTCTGGGCCGGCTGGCTCATGTCGTTCGCCGCATAGAGGACACGCTCGAGACCGAGACCCTGCGGCGTCCCGGTGGGCAGGCGTTTCTCGGCCTTCAGCACCACCTCCGGGACCGGCGCGCCACCGACGGAGGCCATGGTGACGCGCAGGACGAAGGCGGGCTCGTTGGTGCCGGGTGCGTTGGTCAGCGCGGTCCAGTTGAGGTAGGGGAACCGCTCCTGACAACGCTCCACGAGGACGGCCGCAGCGCGCGCTTCGAGCCCCGCACGCGCGGTGGCGAGGTTGAGCACGAAGCGCGACGCCTGGATCTCGAAGCGCACGCCGGCGTGGGGGCGCAGGCGCTCTGCCGCCTGGACGTGCGGGCCGGAGGCACTGGCC
>CAZYJB010000150.1:0-7907 GCA_964647675.1 uncultured Verrucomicrobiota bacterium
CACACCGATGTCGTTGTTGAAGCTCTCGGGGCTGCGCAGCGTTTCGAAGCAGCCGCCCAGGATGGAGGCGATGAGGTCCTTGGTGGTGGTTTTGCCGTTGGAACCGCCCACGGCGACGACCGGCACACGGAACTCGGCTCGATAGTGCGCGGCCATGCGGCCGAGGGCGCGTCGCGGATCCTCGACCACCAGGAGCGGCGCGCCCGGGAAGCGGTGCGCCTGCGCGGCGGCGACCACGCAGGCGGCGGCTCCGCGTTCGAGGGCACGGGTGGCATAGTCGTGGCCGTCGAAATGTTCGCCGGGGATGGCGACGAACAGATCGCCGGCGCGCGCGTCGCGCGAGTCGGAGCAGACGCGCAGGATGGGTTGCTCGGGCGACGAGCCCCGCAATTCGCCGCGGCTGGCGTGGGCGAAGAAGGCAAGAGGGCGAGGTTCCATGCGACGGGGATCAGGGCTTTTGAGTCGAGGCGAGGCGCCGGTCGCGGTCTTCCCCGGATTCCTCCCCGGGACGGGGAAGGTCGGGCGCGAGGCCGAGGTAGCTGGCGGCGCGCTGGGCGATGTTCTTGAAGGCGGGGCCGGCGACCTTGCCGCCGTAGTAGCCGATGCGCGGATTGGGATCCTCGACCACGACCGCGATGCAGAGTTTCGGCGCATCGACGGGGAAGAACCCCACGAAGCTCGCGTGATAGCGGTCCTCGCGATACGGCGCGATGCGGGCCGTGCCGGTCTTGCCCGCGACACTGTAGCGATCCATGCGCACCAGGGAGCCGGTGCCGTCCTCGACCACCTGCCGCAGCGCGCGGCGCACCTGTTCAGCGACCTCGGGGCGGCACAGCTGGCGGACCACCTCGGGCTGGGGCAGCGAGAGAACCGTGCCATCGTGGGCGACGACGCGGTCGATGATCTGCGGCCGCATGAGCCGGCCGTCGTTGGCCAGCGCGCTCATCGCCATGGCGAGCTGGAGTGGGGTTACGGAGATCGTGTAGCCCATCGCGACGCGCGAGAAATCGGTCATCGTCCATTTGTCGATGGGACGAAGCTGGCCGCGTTCCTCGACCGGCAGGCGGATGCCGGAGCGCTGGTGGAATCCGAAGCGCATCAGATAATCGGCGTAGCGTTCGCGGCCGAGTTTGAGCGCCATCTGGAAAGTGCCGATGTTGGACGATTCGGCGATGACCTTCTCGACCGGGGCGAAACGCTCCTTGATCACGTGCACGTCGCGGAGGGAAACGCGTTCGCGCCCGAACTCGCGGGTCCAGCGCCCGTTTTCCCCGCAGTCCACGACATCACGCAGGCCGAGGAGTCCCTCGTTCATGACGGCTGTGGCCGCGACCAGCTTGAAGGTGGAGCCGGGCTCGAAGGTGTAGGCGACGCACCAGTTGCGGCGCCGGGGCGCGTCCTGGGGCGAAGTGAGAGGCGTGTTGGGATCGTGGGAGGGCAGGCTGGCCATGGCCAGGATGCGGCCGGTGGCGGGCTCGACCACGAGGGCGCACGCGCCGCGCGCCTGGTATTGCTTCAGCGTCGCGGCGAGTTCCTCTTCCACGATGAGTTGCAGGCGCGCGTCGAGAGTGAGGAACACGTCGCGTCCATGCTGGGGGTCGAGGTGCAGTTCGCGCAGCCAGCGCAGTTCCGCGCCGGATCGCGCGCGCCCGGATTTGATGAAGCCGTCCACCCCACGGAGTTGGTCTTCGAGGAAGGCCTCGATGCCCTCCAGACCACGGCCTTCGGGGTCGGTGAAGCCGATGACGCCGGCGGCGAGCGGGCCGTTCGGGTAGAAGCGGATTTCGTCTTCCTCGCGCGCGGGCGCGATGCTGCGGCGGAGGCGCTTGATCAGGGTGACCTGATTGGTGGGAAGGCCAAAGGTTTGGTTGGAGAGGGCGCCGGAAATGGCGCGCCACTGTTCGTAGGGAACCTTGCGTTTGAGGACGACGAACTGGTTGGTGACAGGGCGCCCGCGCAGGTCGCGGAGGATTTCACCCTGGTCGTTGGTGCGGACGCGGGGTTGGAGGGCCTGCGCCAGCCAGGCGGCGTTGGTTTGGAGCAGCGGCGCCACCGCCAGGGCCACGGCGTCGACGTGCGGGCCGATCAGCGACGGGTCCCCGGCGATCGTGCGGGCGGGCAGGCTTTGGGCGAGCGCTTCGCCGCGGACGTCGCGGATCGAGCCGCGATGGCCCTTGAGCAGGATGTGCAGCGCGTGGGCTTTCCGCGCGCGCAGGAGGAGTTCCTCGTGCTGCAAGACCTGCAGGTCAACGAGGCGTCCGGCCAGCGCGAGGAAGGCGAGCGCGAGCAGGGCGCCTACCAGGAGGAAGCGTCGGCGTTGGCGGATGAGTTCCACGTCCGGGGGTCTGCGCGGTCAGGTTAACGGCGTTGGCGGGCCATGAGCTGGGCCGGGGTGGAGGGCTGGTTGTGATCCGAGGCGTAGGTGCGACGGGTAGCTGCGCCCGCGCCCGGGGCAGGGACCGGTGTCCCCCCGGGAACGGAAACCGGTGGTTCGAGGGTGGGTTCCGGCAGGACGATGCGTGCGTCCTCGGCCGGCACGACCAGGCTGAGCTGCATGTCGCGCACGCGGTGGGTCAGCCCGGCCGAGGAGACCAGGAACTGGTAGTCCGCCTGCAGCTTCTGGTTGAGCTTCTTCTGCTCGGTGATCTGGCGATCGAGTCGCGTGACGTCGCGGTCGAGGCGGTTGAGTTCGTCCTTGAGCCGCACCTGGGCCAGGAGTGCCAGCGCCACGGAGATGCAGATGAGCGCGACCGACGCGATCGTGGCGGCGTAGTCGTGGGACGGACGGCGGGGGTTACGCGGCATGAGGGATCCTTTCCAGGACGCGCAACTGTGCGCTGCGGGAGCGGGGGTTGGCCTCGACTTCCGGCGCGGACGGCATCACGCCCTTTTTCTGGACCCAGGCCAGTTCGGGTGCGCGCGGGCGCCGGAGTTCGGGGACGTCGATGTCTCCGTCGAAGTCGTAGTCGCGTGTGGCCTGGGCGGCGAACTCGCGCAACGCACGCACTTCGAGGGAGTGGAAGGTGATGACCACCAGGCGTCCGCCGGCGCGCAGCGCGCGGGTGGCGGCGTCGAGTCCGCGGCGCAGAATGGCCAACTCGTCATTCACGGCGATCCGCAGCGCCTGGAAGACCCGCGTCGCCGGGTGGATGCGCTGACCGCGGCGCGGATTGACACGTTCCACCAGGCGCGCGAGCTCGAGCGTGGAACGGAGGGCGCTGGCCCGTCGCGCCGCCTCGATGGCGCGCACGATGCGCCGCGCCTGCGGTTCCTCGCCCAGGTCGCGGAAAATCTGCTCCAGCTCCGCGGGATCGGCATGATTGATGAGGTCCGCGGCGGTCATGGCTTGAGTGGGATCCATGCGCATGTCGAGCGGGCCGTCCGCCTGAAAGCTGAAGCCACGCTCTGCGTGGTCGAGTTGGGGCGAGCTGGTGCCGAGGTCGAGCAGCACGCCGTCGCAGGAGTCGTCGTCGACCCATTCGCCCAGGCGGTCAAAGGTGCCATGGCGCAGTTCATAGCGGCCCTCGTAGGGTGCGAGACGCCGGGCCGCCGCCGCGAGCGCGGCTCCATCGCGATCGATACCCAGCAGCCAGCCCGTTGGCCCACTCTCCCGGAGCATCGCCTCGGAATGCCCAGCCCCACCGATCGTGCCGTCCACCAGACGACACCCCGCCCGCGGCCGAATCGCCGCCAGCACCTCGGTCAGCAGGACCGGGTTGTGGATGAAGGAGTTCACCGGACCGTTTCACGGGTGTTCAGTTCAGAACAGGGAGGCGCCCCACCGCCGCAGCCGTCGCGAGCCCTGGTCGAACCACAGCCGCAGCACGCGCTTGCGGCAGTCCTGACTCAAGGCTGTCTCCGCGCGGGGCGCGCGGATGGGCACCGCCTCGACGTCGGAGGCGGTAAGATCGTTGCGCGCGACTCGGACGCCGCGGAAATCCATCTCGGTCTGCACCGAGTCCGAGAGGCGCCGGCGATTGCCGGGACCGAACAACGCCATCAGGAGGGTCTCCATCCACAACGGAAGCCGGCGTCCGGACGGACGGGGCGTGCCGGGACGGCGCGGAAGGAGCGGCGATTGCGCGGTGGCGGAAGCCGCGGCTTCGAACGCGCTGGGATTCGGCCGACCTCCCGTCTGAGGGGTGGTCGATGTCCTCGCCGCAGCCGAAGCAGAAGGGGCGGCGGAGTTGCCGGTGGCAGACTCGGGTGAGGCGCGTTGAGCGACGCGCGAACGAGCCTCCGGAACATCCGAGAAGTCCGGTACCGTCCCGGGATCCGCAGGACGATAGCGTCCCTGTCGGGGGTCGTGGGGCGAAAACGAGCGTCCGATGGGGAGCAGGCTTCGAAGGCTCATGGGCGCAGCGGGGTTAGATGAGTGAGAACGCTTCGTTGGATCGCTCGTCGTCGCCGGCCTGGACCTGTTGGAAGCGGTCCGGGTTCCACAGCTCGAACCAGTCGATCATGCCCGCCAGGACGACGCGGTCCTGGATGTCGACGGACCGCGCCATGTCTTCGGGGAGGCAAATGCGGCCGGCGCTGTCGGTTTCGACCTCGCTCGCCCGAGTGGCGAGCAGGCGCCGCAGGGAATCGGCGCGATCATCGGAGAACCGCATTTGTCGCAGTTCCTGAACCAGCGCCGTGAAGCGTTGGGGCGGCATGGCCACGACGCAGGCGGGGCGCCAGGCGCGCTTGGGAGCTGGAAGCAGAAGGTATCGCACCCCGCTCTGACCACGGCGCCACGCGCTGGGGATCTGGATCCGCCGCTTCTCGTCGACCTTGTTGTCGAACCGAGAAACGAACAGCGGAAAGTCCCCTCCGTTGGTGGTTTCGGTTGGCGCCATGTAACCAGGAAAGGTGGGCTGAAGCCTCCCATCCCCCCCACGCAGCTACACTTTGCAACACTTTGCCCCACTAATTCAACTGAGAAAACGCGGTGCTCCAGGACAACTTGTCCACGGCGCCGCGTTACGCTGTGAGTAACGTGTGAACAACTAGGGAATCCCCCTCGGCCAGGCAATCCAAAACCCGAATTCGCACTTCGCAAACGCTGACGGGAACGCTACAGATCCGGGGTGCGAACTGCGGTGTTCGATTTCCATCTGCCTCCCGGGCTTATTGCGCAACATCCTGCACCGGAGAGATCTGCATCTAGAATGATGGTTTTCGACCGCACCCTGGGGCGAGCCGTTTCGTCCCGCTTCACCAACTGGCCCGACCTCCTGCGATGCGGCGACCTGGTGGTGGTCAATGACACCCGAGTCATTCCGGCACGCCTGCGGGGTCGGAAGGACCCGGGCGGGGGTCAGGTTGAGATTCTGCTGCTTCAGGCGGACGCCGAGGGCCGCTGGTGGGTGTTGCTGCGACCGGGAAAGCGGGTGCGTGCGGGCACTGGCCTCCGGTTTCCCGGCAGCGCCGACGCCGCGGACGATCTGGAGGCTGAAGTTATCGATAAACTCGACGACGGACGGTGCCTGCTGGGCTTTTCAAGGCCGTTCGACGTCCTCCCTTTCGCGGAGCGTCACGGCGAGGTCCCGCTCCCGCCCTACATCGAGCGGGCATCGCCGGATCCCGCGGACCGCGAGCGTTACCAGACCGTCTACGCCCAGGTTCCGGGCAGCGTGGCGGCACCGACAGCGGGGTTGCACCTGACCGAGGGTATCCTCGCCGAGATGCGGGAGCGGGGTGTCGGGATGGCAGCGGTGACGTTGCACGTCGGGCTGGGTACCTTCGCCCCGGTGAAGGCGGATGACGTTGCAGCGCACGCGATGCACTGGGAGGAGTACTCGGTTCCGGAAAGCACGGCGGAGCTCGTCGCCGCCGCCAAGCGGGAGGGACGGCGCGTGGTGGCGGTTGGCACCACCACTCTGAGGGTGCTGGAGAGTGCGGCGCGTGCCGGTAACGGTGAAGTGAGGCCGGGTTCAGCGCGGACCAACCTCTTCCTTTACCCTCCGGCCAGTTTCACAGTGGTTGACGCGCTCCTGACGAACTTCCATCTGCCGCGGTCGACCCTGCTGATGCTGGTTTGTGCGTTCGCGTCGCCTGGGGAGACGCGGGGCGTGCCGGCGATGCTGTCGGCCTATCGCCAGGCCGTGGACGAGGAGTATCGCTTTTTCTCCTATGGCGATGCGATGTGGATTCACTGATGCGGCACCGCGAACTGAGCGACGGCATGCACATCCCAGGAGCGACCAACCGGCCGTGGGTGGTGGTCAACATGGCCATGAGCGCCGATGGAAAGATTGCGACGGCCAACCGGCGGTTGGAGACCTTTGGGACCCCGCGTGACCATGAGGAGCTGTTGCGGCTACGGGCGGGCGTGGATGCCGTGATGTGCGGCGCTCGCACGGCAGGTGGGGAGGGGATCAACCTGAACTCAGGCGGACCGGGATGGGTCCGGCTCCGGCGACGGCGCGGGCTCGAACCCGAGCCGCTGCGAGTGATCGTCAGCGGACGAGGCCGCATCGAACCGGATGCCGAGGTCTTTCGTTCCCCCGGCGGGCCGTTGGTGGTGGTGGTGGCGGAGCGTGCGAGGCCGGCGCGGGTGGCGCGCCTGCGGAAGGTGGCCGCCCAGGTCGTGGTGAGGGGCCGCGACGGAGTGGATCTTCGGGCAGTGCTCGCCTGGCTTCGCACCGAGCGCGGGGTTCGACGGTTGGTCTGCGAGGGCGGCGCGGATTTGAACGACGCGATGTTCCGCGCCGGCTTGGTGGACGAGTTGCGACTGACCGTTTGTCCGGTCGTGGTGGGCGGCCGCACTGCGCCGACGATCGCCGACGGTGTGGGGGTGGCGCGGCTTGCGGCGGCAACGCGCCTGACATTGGCACACCGACGGCGGATCGGGGATGAGCTATTCCTGACCTTTCGCGTGAGCCCACCTCAGGGCGGCTGAATTGCAGGCACGCGGATCCCCGCCTACTGTCCCGGCGTGTTGAACGTCGAGCTGGTGAACACGGGGTCGGAACTGATGCTAGGGCGGGTCCTGAACTCGCACCAACAGTGGTTGTGCCGTCGTCTTGCGGATGCGGGCATGCCGGTGACGAGGCAGGTGGCGGTGGCGGACACTGCGGAAGCGATTCAGAAAGCCACCGCGGAAGCGCTGCAGCGCGCCGAACTGGTGGTGAGCACCGGCGGCCTGGGTCCCACCTCGGATGATCTGACGCGGGAGCTGATTGCCTCCCTGCTGGGGACGCGGTTGGTGGAACACGCGCCGTCGCGGGAGAACATCGAGCGCTTCTTCGCGGCGCGCGGCCGTACGATGCCGCAACGCGTGCTGGTGCAGGCACTGGTGCCCGAAGGAGCGCGCGTCCTTCCGAACGCCCATGGGACGGCGCCCGGGTTGGGGATCGAGGTGCCGCCGGGCCGTTTCGCGCCGCATCGGTCGCTGCTGATCATGCTGCCGGGTCCGCCGCGGGAATTGCGGCCGATGTTCGATCGCGAGGCCATGCCGTTGATCCGCGAGATCCTGCCTCCCGTGGCGGCGTTCCATTGCGTCACGCTACGCACCCTGGGGGTGGGGGAATCGTGGGTGGAGGAGACGCTGGCCGCAGAGCTTCCGCCGCTGGAATCGCGTGGGCTGGAGATCGGCTACTGTGCGCGCAATGGCGAGGTGGATGTGCGGTTAGTGGCGCGCGGCGATACGGGTTCGGGGGTGGTATGCGAGGCCGAGGCGATGGTGAGACGACTTCTCGGACCCACCATCTACGGCGTGGGGGACGACACCCTGGAGGCCATGGTGGTGCAGAGGGCCACTGAGAGCGGTGCGACGCTGGCCCTGGCGGAGTCGTGCACGGGCGGTCTGGTGGCGCACCGGATCACGAACGTGCCGGGCGCGTCGAAAGTGCTGGGCACCGGCTGGGTGACCTACGCGAATGAGGCAAAGGTTCGAGAGCTGGGAGTGCCGGAGTCGCTGC
>CAZYJB010000151.1:0-7895 GCA_964647675.1 uncultured Verrucomicrobiota bacterium
GACGGGTGCCGCGTTTGTCGACCTCGATGGGGACGGCGACCTCGACCTCCTGGTCAATTCGGTCGGGGGCGGAACCCGCTGGTTGCGCAACGATGGCCGAGCGCGCTTCTCCGAGGCGGCCCACCTCAACCCTGGCCGCGGCGGCATGTCCCTCGCCCTCGCGGACTGGGACCTCGACGGCGACCTCGATGTCTACGTCACCAACTACCGCACCGACACGCTGCGGGACAAACCCCGCACCAACTTCCGCATCGAAAAGGTCAACGGTCAGCCGGTGGTCGCGCAAGTGAATGGCCAACCCGTTTCAAACCCCGAACTCGAGGGACGCTACACCTACGAAACCTCGGGCGGCATCACGGAGCATGGCGAACCCGATGCCGTCTACCGCAACGACGGCGCGCGGTTCACTCCCCTGCCATTCACCGGTGGCACCTTCCTCGATGAAACCGGACAACCGCTCGCCCACCCGCCCTACGACTGGGGCCTGTCGGTGCTCGCCCGCGACCTCGACGGAGACGCGCGTCCCGACCTTTACGTCTGCAACGACTTCGCCTCGGAGGATCGCTTCTGGATCAACCGCGGCCAGGGGCGTTTCCAGGCAGCCTCGATGACCGCCCTCCGTTGCACCTCGCAGTTCTCCATGGGCGTTGATGCCGCCGACATCGACCGCGACGGGCACGACGACTTCTTCGTCCTCGACATGCTCAGCCGCACCCACGCCACGCGCATGACGCGCATGGACGGCGGCCTTCCTCAGCCCGGCCCCGGCCCCGGCCTTCTGCGCCCGCAGTTTCCTCGATCCACGCTGCAACGAGCGCGCGGTGACGGCACCTTCGAGGAGATCGCCCGGGTCGCCGGGGTGGACGCCACGGAATGGTCGTGGACCCCGCTCTTCCTCGATGTCGATCTCGACGGCTTCGAAGACCTCCTGGTCACCACCGGACACGGGCGGGACGACGCCCACCTGGATTACGGCACGCGCATCGAGGCGCAGCGTCGCGCCCAGCGCATGGGCGTTCTCGAGGAACTGCGCCTCCGCCGGGGCACGCCCGCGCTCGCCACCCCCAACCTGCTTTTCCGCAACCTGGGCCAGTGCCGCTTCGCCGAGGTCGGTGCGACGTGGGGATTCGGTGATGAGGCCGGCGTTTCACACGGCATGTGCGTGGCCGATCTCGACGGCGACGGTGATCCCGACGTCCTCGTGAACCGCCTCAATGCCCCCGCCGCGGTCTATCGCAACGACAGCCCGGCGGGACGCCTCGCGGTGCGACTCAAAGGTTCGCGAGCCAACACCCGCGGCATCGGCGCGCGCGTCGTCGTTGAAGGCCCGGCGTTGCCACCGCAGTCCCAGGAAATGATCGTTGGCGGACGCTACCTCTCGTCGGACGACGCGCAGCGCACCTTCGCCACCGGCGCGGCGACCAACGGTTTCCGGCTCACCGTGCGCTGGCCGGGCGGTCGGGTCAGCACCATCACGAATCTCGCTGCCAATACTTTGGTCGAAGTCGACGAGGCCGGCGCTATCGAACCTGCCGCGGCCCCGCCCGCAACGCGCGAGACACCCTGGTTCGAAGACGCCACCGACCGCCTCGGCCACTCGCATTTCGAATCACCTTTTGACGACTTCGAACGGCAACCGCTGCTGCCCGATCGCCTCAGCCAGAGCGGACCGGGCGCTGCGTGGCTCGATCTGAATGGGGATGGCCTTGACGATCTCGCGGTTGGCAACGGGCGCGGGGGTCGATCCACGCTCTTTCTCGCCACGACCTCGGGCCGGTTCCAGCGCGTCGAATCGGCGCCCGTCCCGCGCGACCAGACCGGACTCGCCGGCTGGGCCGGACGAAAGCCCATGCTGCTAGCGGCCGCCACCGCCTGGGAGGATCGGGAACCGGGTGGGGTCCCCATCGAACGCCTGGGTGTCGACGGCACCTTGACCCCTGAACTCCAAATGCCGGGGGGCTCCTTTGGCCCGCTCGCGCTGGGCGACGCCGATGGCGACGGCGACCTCGATCTCTTCGCCGGCGGTCGCGCCCAGCCTGGCCGCTATCCGATCGCCGCGCCCTCGCGATTCTGGGAACAGCGCGACGGACGCTGGGTGGAACGGCCGGAAGTCGACCGGATCCTTGCCCATGCAGGCCTTGTCAACGGCGCCCTCTGGACCGATCTCGATGCCGATGGCCTGCCCGAACTGGCGCTCGCCTGCGAGTGGGGTCCGGTCCGCGTCTTCGGCACGACCCGCGGAGCCTGGTCGGAACGCACCGACGCCCTCGGCCTTGCATCGCTCAAAGGCTGGTGGACCGGGATCACGGCCGTGGACGTCGACGGCGATGGGCGCCTCGACCTTGTCGTCGGCAATCGTGGTCTCAACACGCGCGCGCGGGCGTCGGCGCAGCACCCCTACCGTCTGCATTTCGGCGATCTCGCCCAGGCCGGACAGGTCGAACTGGTCGAATCGGCCTACGATCCGCTCCTCGATCAATGGATGCCGGCGCGCGACTTGAATGCGTTGTCCCGGTCGTTGCCCTGGTTGCGCGCGCAGTTCCCCAGTCATCAGGCGTTCGCACAGGCCACGACCGCCGGGGTTCTCGGGGATCGCACCAATGCCGCCGCCCTGCTGGAGGTGACCACGTTGGCGACCACGCTCTTCCTCAACCGCACCTCCCGGTTCGCGGCGGTGCCCCTACCCGACGCGGCGCAATGGAGCCCGATCTGGGGCGTGACCGCCGCCGATTTCGATCTCGATGGGCAGGAGGACCTGTTCCTCGCGCAGAATTTTTTCGCCGAAGCTGCCGGCACCTCGCGCAGCGACGCGGGCCGGGGATTGCTGCTGCGCGGACTCGGCGGAGGACGGTTCGAACGGCTCGATACCCCGCAAAGCGGCATCGCGATCTGGGGCGAGCAACGCGGCTGTGCGGTCTCGGACTTCGACGCTGACGGGCGCCCCGATCTGGTGGTCACGCAGAATGCGGGTCCCACCCGGCTCTTCCGCAACAGCTCACCGCACCGCGGCCTCCGCGTCCGCCTGACCGGGCAGGCCGGCAACCCGCAGGCGATCGGGGCCGTCCTGCGTCTGCGCCACGCCGATGGCAGCCGCGGACCGGCGCGGGAGTTGCATGCCGGCAGCGGTTACGGCAGCCAGGACTCCGCCCTCTCCATCCTCGCCCAGCCTCCCGGCGTGACGACGCTGGAAGTGCGTTGGCCCGGCGGTGCCACCTCCGAGCACG
This sequence comes from uncultured Verrucomicrobiota bacterium, assembly GCA_964647675.1. Taxonomy (GTDB): domain Bacteria; phylum Verrucomicrobiota; class Verrucomicrobiia; order Limisphaerales; family CAIMTB01; genus CAIMTB01. The sequence goes on from CAZYJB010000151.1 coordinate 3,225, forward strand.
CGATTGCGCCGGGCGCCACGACGCTGGACGTCCCCCTTCCGGCGTCCACGCCTTCCGCTGCCACGCCGTGAACCCCGCCCTGGCCATGGCGCTGCGGGCGGCCCACTGGATGGGTCGCAAGACCTGCGCCGCGCTCCTTCTCGGTGGCTGCTTCGTGCAGGGCGCTGCAGATCCGCCCCCCGCTGCCGGCGCACCGGCCTCCGGCGAGGCCCTCGCCCGGCGCTACTGCCAGGCGTGCCATCTTTTTCCCGAACCGGATCTGCTCGATCGCAGAACGTGGGCCAACCACACCCTGCGCCGCATGGCGCCCTTCCTCGGGGTCGCGCGTCTCAATCTCGACCGGCGCCCGGACGGAGAGGTCTTGCGCGGCGCGCCGATCTTCCCGGCGGCGCCCACCCTTCCCGAGTCCGAATGGCAGGCCATCGTGGCCTACTACCTTCGCGCAGCGCCGGTGGAAGCCCTGCCGCCGCCGCCGCGCGCGCCCATCGAACGGCGCCTCGATCGATTCGTCGTCCAACGCGTGAGCGATGCGCGCGTGTCGCCCGCCATTACGCTGGTGCGCATCGATTCAGCCACGCATCAGGTGGAACTCGGCGACGCGCGCGCGCCGGGGCTTCACCTGCTGGATGCGCGCGGCTCGCTCCTCGCCACCGCGCCGCTACCGAGCGCCCCCACGAGCATGGCCCTCGTCGGGACGCAACGCTGGGTCACCGCCATCGGCGACCTGTTTCCCTCCGACCTTCCCTCCGGCGCCGTGCTCCGCCTGCCGCGCGACTTGAACGCCACCGGCAACGGAACGATGCCGGTTCCGGCCATCCCCCGACTGAAACGGCCGGTGGACCTCGCGCTCGCCGACCTCAACGGCGATCAACGCCTGGACCTGGTCGTCGCGCAGTTCGGCAATTACCTCGGTCGGCTCTCCTGGTTCGAGGCGCTGCCCGACGGGCAGTTCCGTGACCACATCCTGTCCGACCTGCCAGGTGCCCTGAAGGTCGTGATCCGCGACTTCACCGGGGATGGACGACCCGACGTGCTCGCGCAGATGGCCCAGGGTCGCGAGGGATTCTTCCTGCACGAGAACCGTGGCGACGGCACGTTCCTCTCGCGCACGTTGCTCGAGTTCCCGCCCGCCCATGGCTCGACGGGCTTCGAACTGGTCGACATGGATCAGGACGGACTCGACGACCTGCTGGTGACGAACGGCGACAACGCGGAGTACGAATCCCCGTTCAAGCGCTACCACGGCATCCGGATCTACCGCCAGGAAGCCGGGCTCAAGTTTGTGGAACGCTGGTTCTTTCCCCTGAACGGCGCGTTCAAGGCGCTGGCGCGCGACTTCGACGGCGACGGCGATCGCGACGTCATCGCCATCTCCCTGTTCCCCGACTACGAGAAGAGTCCGGAGGAGTGTCTCGTCTACCTGGAGAACCGCGGAAACGGGCATTTCGCACCCTCCACCCTGGAGGATCCGCTCCAGGGACGCTGGTTCACGCTCGATGCCGGGGACCTCGACGGCGATGGCGACGTCGATGTCGTGCTGGGCTCGCTCAATGAGGGTCCGCGCGGCACCCCGATTCCCTCCACCATTCAGGAACGGTGGCAACGGGAACCGGTGGCTGCCCTCATCCTGCGCAACCGGACGATTCCGTGAACCACTCGTCCCATTCGTCGGAGGGCATCTCTCACATCGAACTCATGGTGACCTCTGGCCAACGCTGCGCCAGTCCACATCTCGTCCTCCGACCCAACTACCCCGCCGCTTCGACGCGGTAGACCTGCAACCGGCCCCAGGACGGCCATACGCCGTCTTTGCGGGCGGGCTGACCGGTCGCGCCCGACAACACCAGCGTCCCGCCGTCCGGCGAAAAGCGCGCCTGGGTAACGCGCTGCTTGGTGTCCATCGAATGCACCAGCGCACCGGATTCCGCGGAGAACACCGCCACGTTCCACGTGCCCTGCGCCTGCCGCCCGGCCATGACGAAATGTTTTCCGTCCGGGTGCCAGGCGAGCGCTTCCATGAGCCCGGAGCCTTGCTGACCCTCCTTGATCTGGTCGGTGCGCTCTCCCTTCCGCCAATCCCATCGATGCCATGTCATCTTGCCGTTGCCCGCCATGGGATCCGTCATCGGTCCCATGCCGCACCCGACCAGGGACCGGCCGTCGGGCGAAAAGGCGAGGCCATAGATGCCGCCGCAATAATGGTGCGTCTTGATCGAGCCCCACGAACTGAACTCCGGCGCGCGCCAGGTGGACGCCGGTTCGCGCACCGCCGCATCCGCGCAGTCCCAGACCCGCACGTCGCCGAGCATGTTCGCCGCGGCGAGATGTTGGCCATCGGGCGAGAAGGCGCAGCTCAGCACAGGCGGAGTGTGGGGCAGCGCGGCAACGCAGTCCCCCGTGCCGGTGTCGAAGACTTTGACCGAAGGCTCCGTCTCCGCGGCGGGTTCGTACTTCCAACCGCCTGGCAGATACTGGCCGGTGGTCGTGGCCACCCGGCGTCCATCCGCGGACAGTGCGAGCTGCCAGGACCAGAACGCATGCGCGAGTACGCGGCGCCAGCTGCGGCGCGTGGCGAGATCATGCCAGACCAGCGCGCCATCATAACCGGCCGAGATCAACGTGCGCCCGTCGGGCAGCAGGACGCACCCGCTGGCGAACGACGTGTGACGCATCTCGAACGTCTGGGCCGCCCCCGAGACGATGTCCACCGACTGCACCGTGCCGTCCGCACAGCTCACGAAGGCCCGCGTCGCGTCCGCGGCGAGGGCGAGTCCCAGCACACCGGTGGGCAGCTTGTGATCGTGGAGGAGGGAAAGCTTCATGGCGGCTCCGGCACTGGATCAGGCCAGCACCTCGCGGATGGGCGCCGCCTTGTCTTCGACGCGATGGAAGGTGGGCATGCCCGGGAGGTCGTACTCCGCGTGGGGATCCAGCCCCAACGCGGTGAAGAACGTGGCGAACAGGTTCTGCTCATTGTACGGCTTGTCCACGACGTCCACGCCGTCGGCGTCCGTCGCACCCGTCACGACACCCCGCTTCAGGCCACAACCCGTCATCATCATGCTCCAGGCGTTGGGATAATGATCGCGGCCGCGCGCGGCATTGAGCCAGGGCGTGCGCCCGAATTCGCCCATGGCGATCAGCAGCGTCGACTCCAGCAACCCGCGCTCCTCGAGGTCGTTGATCAGGTGGAAGAGCACGCGGTCCAACTCGGGGACCAGCATCTGGTGAATCTCGTGCTGGAACACGTGGTTGTCCCAGTTCATGCCGTTCGCGACCATGACGAATGGGGCGCCATTCTCCACCAGGTGCCGCGACAACAGCGCGTGCTGCGCAAAACTTCCCGGCCCGTAACGATCGCGGTCGCGCGCGGGCAGGCGGTTCAGATCGAACAAGGGCGCACTGGCGGCCATGCCGCGCATGCGTTCGAAAGCGGCGTTCTGGCCGCGTGCCGCCACGCTGCCGCGGTCGCGCTCGAACTTCGCGGTCAGGAAACGCCGCAGTGTCTCACGGGCTTCGCGGTCATGTTCCGGGATCGACTCCTTCGCGGCATCGATGAACGGCGTGTAGTCGCCGCCCACCCGAACCGGCGCGTGCTCCGCACCCAGCCAACCGGCCCAGTTCCCCGCCTTAAAGGTTTCGAACTCGTTGCCACCCGGGATCGGATCGATGAAGACAAAATTGGGAATGCGCGAGTCGAGCTGTTCCATCGCAGCGGACAGCGCGCTGCCGAGGGTGGGGCGCGTGAAGCCGGCGCGCTCGGGATTCCCGCGCTGGAGCAGGTTGATCGCCTGGAGATGCTCCGGTTGCGCGGTCTTCATGCTGCGCACGATGTTGAACCGGTCCGCGATGCCCGCGCACTTCGGCATCAGCGACGAGAAATGCACGCCGGGGATCGCCGTCGGGATGCTGCCGAACGGTCCGCCGCTCGGGCGTCCCGGCTTCGGATCCCACGTCTCGAACTGGCTGGGCGCGCCGCACAGCCAGAGCAGGATGCAGTGCTTCTGCGCACGCTTCGTCGTCGCTGCGAACCCCGGATTCTCGAAGAGCCCGGAGAAACTGGCCACCGACGCCACCGCGCCGCCCGACAGTCCCTTCAGGAACAGGCGACGATGGAGCCGGTGATCGTCGACACGGCACTGGCCCGCGGCGATCGGGAGACTGGCATCGGAAGGATTCGCGTTCACGGCATCACCAGGAACTCGGCACTGTTCATCAACGCCCACAGCAGGTCCCGCGTTCCCTCCGCCGGGGCGTCGGCGCGCCGCGCGAGAAATGATTCCGCCGCCGCCGCCTCGACGGCATCGGGAAAGCGACCCAGCACCGTCTCGAACGCACCGCGCACGCGTTCCGCCGCGTCCGGCATCCCCGCCAACCGGGTCAGTGTCGAATCGGGCGCCGGGCTCAACAACGGGGCCAGGGCCGCGGAATGAGTCAGGAACTGGGCCTGCTGGAAGGTGGCGTTGTAGTCGCGCGGCAGCACATCAGGGAAGGCAGCCACCACCGCGCGGCGCAACGCGGCATCGTCGGGGGCGAGTCCCGCTGCGATCCGCCAGGAACGCGCCAACTGCTCCGCCATGAGCGGACGTTCCACCGCGGCGGCGAACGACTCGGGCTCGACATTCGTCGAAGGAGACAAGGCGTAGACGCGGCTCAAAACGATTCCGCGCA